>CAMLRE010000049.1 GCA_946482355.1 uncultured Bdellovibrio sp. | reverse complement strand
CTTATCCGGTGTGTTAGCTATTTGTGTTCGTTCTGAAATGTCAGACATATTACTTGGAGGTTATACCTTGGCACAACATAAGTCAGCAGCTAAAAGAGCTCGTCAAGCCGTTAAGAAAAACGCTGTTAATACAGCTCGTAAATCTGTAGTTCGTACAGCTGAAAAAGCATTAGCTTCAGCTTTAAAAAATAAAGACGTAAAAGCTGCGCAAACTTTATTATCTGCATACGTTTCTAAAATCATGAAAGCTGCTCAAAAAGGCGTTTTCACTAAAGCAACTGCTGCACGTAAAGTTTCTCGTTTATCTACACAAGTTCAAAAAGCTGCTAAGTAATTTTAAGCCTTAGCTGATCACTCAGCTACGCTTATACTTTATAGCGTTCTTGTTCATGACTAGTCCGAGCTACATAAGCTCGGATTTGTCGTTTTAGCGACAAACTCACATCAGTAAAGCTTAAGCCATACACTGTGTGACCTGATTTGGTCGACATACCCGGAACTGTGTTCTTCACAATCGCGCGTAAGCAAAAGAATCCCCCGTTCGGGATATAAAAATTAACAACAATCGCACTGTTCATATCAAGAGTCATTTCTGTCTGAAATGAAATTCCACCCTCACCGATTTCTACACCAGCTGTCACTTCAGAATAACCTTTACATGTAAAGGCCACCGGCTTTTTAAAATGGGTTCTTGGATATTTTCTTTTTGGACCATCATGATTTACAGCATTCATACTGTATTTATCGGCTTATTAAATTTAAATCCCAACTAGACCTTGGGCCTGCAAAATTGCTTTAAGCGAATTCCCTTTTCATTCAATTTCGATATGATCGAAAGGCATGAAAAAACAAATTTTAATTACAGCCTTGATGACTTCAACTTTACTTGCCGGTTGTGCAGGTACTTCTTTATTAAATGGCAATGCGAACAGCGATACCAAAGCTAAACACCGCCCTATGGTAGATAACTCTAAAGAAGCGCAATTAAATATTCCTTACCGAAGTTTAGATACCAGCAAAGAGTTAACTTTAATCGGCATGGGTTCATGTTCTGACCAAAACCAACCAGAACCGATCTGGAAAACGATCAAACAAGCTAACCCGCAACTTTTTATTATGATGGGTGATAATGTTTACGCTTCTAAAAAAGAAGATAAACCAATTATCGATCAATACATCAGAATGAACCAGATTGCTGATTACAAAGAATTACGCGAAGCGATTCCGTTCTTAGCCACATGGGATGACCATGACTACGGCCAAAACGATGGTGGTTTTGATAACCCAGAAAAAGAAGAAGCCAGAAGAGTGTTCTTAAATTACTGGAGCTATTTAAAATTCACGATGCCAAAAGACCAACAAGGCGTTTATCACAGCCGCATGATCGGTACAAAAAACCGCAAAGTACAAATCATCATGCTAGATACCCGCTGGGATCGTTCGGCTTTAACAAAAAATCCAGCTTACAATGCTGAAACAAACACTGAACAACCGCCAAAAATCTTTTTACCAAGCGAAGACCCTAAAGCGCGTGTCTTATCAGAAGAACAATGGAAATGGTTAGATCAAGAATTAGCAAAACCAGCTAACTTAAGATTGATTGTTTCATCAATTCAATTAATTCCGAATGATCACTACTTTGAAAAATGGGGCAACTTTCCTAAAGAGCGCGAGAGATTTTTTAATCTTTTAAAAAAACGTAAAGCTAAAAACACAGTGATTTTATCTGGTGACCGTCATTTAGCGGCAATTGCTAAAGAAGAGATAAAAGGTTTAGGTACGATCTATGAGGTAACAGCAAGTTCGCTGAATAAACCTTCACGCAACTTAGCTCCCGAAACAGATAAGTCATACGTGGCACCAAGTTTTTTAAAACCTAATTTTGGAACTTTATTAATCGATTGGAGCAAACGCACAGTTTCAGCAAAAATCGTCGATGAAGAAAACAAAACCCAACTAGAACAAGATATCAAGTTCTAATCGGTGTTCATTTAAGGTGCCGCTAACTTCTTTATGAAATCAAGCAGATTCAAGTCATCTTGGTCTGCAACCGGGTTTACATTGCGAAGTAACATTTCAGCAGGCGTGCGCACTTTCGCAACTGCCATCTGCATATCAGCCATTACTTTTAACATCTCAGTATGAGTGGTCGCTGTCTGAAGCTCCGTCACGAAGTCGCGGCCCATTTCATATTCACCAGAACCTACGATAAGACCACTCTTTCTCATGGCAAGAAGAGAAAGAAGTCCAATTTCGTAACCTTCAATTTGATATCCCGTTTTAATATATTCGCTGAATAGCTCTTTCGCTACCTTAGCATCTTTTTGCATTCCAATAACCGAGTCCAAATGGCCAGTCGCAATCTGTAAAAGCTTTTCTTCAGAAATCTGGCATCCTTGATCGGCAAAGATAGACGATATGATTTCGACATAGTTTGCAGTGCCTTCGAGAATATCGCTAAATTTTGTTTCAGGAGCTTCGCCTAAAGCTTCCCACTTTTGAAACCAAAAGGCCGAGCGGCCAAAGCCTTTTCCTTCAAGCAATTCGGATTTAAGTGAGCCAATCAGCATTCGGCGAAGATAAACAGCATTGGCATAATCAAGATCGGCCTTGCGCTCAGCCGAAGTGAATTGAGCGACCCAAGGTTCTTTCATTTGAAACAAATAGTGAAAGCCTTCATGAACAGCTAAACCCACTGCCCCATCGACATTCAGTGCGGAGATTTTATATTTTTCTGAAACTTCATCTAAATTAAGGATCACAACTTTTTCAGAGCGGAATTCACCGAAAGAATACTTCGGCATTGCCGGATCCAGAGGGAATTCTGATTTGCCGACAGACTCAACTTTTCCAGAGCTACCAGCCCAGAACCATGATTCTGAAGTCGATGGTTGTACAAATAGAACTCGGTAAGACTCCTTGTTCAATCCTGGCCAAATCCGATTCGTGCATTGCAATGTTGTGTTCAACTGGCTGGCTATTTTATCAATACGGGTGCCCGCATGAGCAAAGCTAAAAAGCGTAAAAAGACTAACAAGAGCGACAATTTTTGCCGTCATGAGGGCTCCTATTTAAGTTATAAAACATCAGGCCTATTCAGATCACTTCTATGCAATAAGTGAGCGATAAAGCCCTTATAGGAGTAAGATTACTTACGTAAATTTACATTCGTATCTACTGGTGAAAGCCAGCCTTTGACCGCGATATACACAAACAGGGCCAATGAAATCACAATCATCAGCCCCATCGAAAGCCAAAAGCCCCATTCATTTTGAAGCCCTGGAATATGGGTAAAGTTCATACCGAAAACACCGGCAATAAAATTTAATGGTAAAAAGAAAATCGTTAACACAGTTAAGACACGCATGATTTCATTAGTGCGAAATGAAGCTTCATTCGTTCTTTGTGAAGCAATTGATAAATGTAAACTTAATAAACCTTGCGTATTCTCGAACACGTCATCGGCATAGAATAAATTACGTTCTAATTTGTCACGGCTATCTTGCCAAAGTTCTTGTTTGGCTGCGAGCTTAGTTAAAATATCGATCGAATATTTTAAAACCTTACGGTAGGCCGAAGCTTTACGTTTAATGTAGTAGCCTTCTTGCAGTAAAGCTTTCGAACGTTTGTGATTAAAAATATTTTCTTCGAATTTTTCCATGCTGGCTTCAAGTTGTGTCAGCGGATTTTCAAAACCATCGGCCATTTCTTCAAATAACAAACCTAGTAAATTATTAGCGCCGATTTCATCGCCTTTTCCGGCTTTTTCAACCTCGGCCAACACCTTAGCAATCTTAGCCAGGCAATCTAAATGAGCGATACGATGAACGGTATAAACCTTTCCGTCGTTGATAAACAGAGCCACTTTAGTGGTCAATTCTTGGACTGTGTCGGCCTTTGAATCTGAATAAGGCTCGGGCATGCGCATAATAACAAAGCGAGTCGATTCATAGTTTTCGACATGGGGAAGATAATCTGGATTTAAACAATTTTCGATGATGGTCTCAGGCATGCCTAAAATGCTTGCCAGAGCCTCAAAGTCGGCAGCCCCCGGAGATGGCACATCTATCCATTGAAAATGTCTATTTGAGAATAAATTTTGTCCTACAGCCATAGCTCCGCTCTTGAGTATCTCGTACGATAGAGTTACTTTACTGTTCTTATTCTAGGAGTCGTGCCGAGGGCACGCAAGGAGTTTTACCATGAGACAAGATCAACACTCTAACACACCTGCCCGCATTTATTTAACTGACTATAAAGCTCCGGATTTTCAAATTAAAGATATCCACCTTTATTTTAACTTGCATGAAACACAAACGGTTGTAACCGCAAAAATGAATTTCGTAAAAAGCACAGCGGCTAAAGACTTAGTTTTAGCCGGCGGTGAACAAGTTAAGCTTTTATCTCTTTCAATTAACGGCGAAAAGTTACCAGCCACTCGTTATCAGGTTGAAGGTTCAACTTTAACAATCAAAGATGTGCCTTCTGAATTTTTATTAGAATCACAAGTTGAAATTAACCCTGAAGCCAATAAATCTTGCGAAGGTTTATATTTATCTGGCGGAATTTTCTGTACCCAATGCGAAGCTGAAAGTTTTAGAAAAATCACTTACTTCTTAGACCGCCCGGATGTGATGACATCATACACTGTTGAAATCGAAGCGGATGAGAAAAAATACCCTCACCTTTTATCAAACGGCGATAACATTTCTAAAAAATCTTTAGGCAATGGCCGTCACCATGCGATGTGGAAAGATCCATTTAAAAAGCCAAGTTATTTATTTGCTCTAGTGGCCGGTGATATGGGTGTGATCACTGATTCATTCACAACGAAATCTGGCAAAAAAGTTAAATTAGAAGTGTATGCCCCTCACGGAAAACAAGAGCGCTGCAAACACGCCATGGTTTCACTTCAAAAATCAATGAAGTGGGATGAAGAACGTTGGGGTTTAGAATACGACCTTAGCACTTACATGATCGTATCAATTGATGATTTCAATATGGGCGCGATGGAAAATAAAGGCTTAAACGTATTTAACTCTCGCTTAGTTTTAGCTGACGAAAAATCAGCGACTGACACTGACTTTGAAATGATTGAATCTGTTGTAGGTCACGAATACTTTCATAACTGGACAGGTAACCGTGTAACTTGCCGTAACTGGTTTGAATTATCTTTAAAAGAAGGTTTAACAGTTTTTCGTGACCAAGAATTTTCGGCGGATATGAATTCTCGTCCGGTACAAAGAATTAAAGATGTTGATTCTTTACGTACGCGCCAATTCACTGAAGATGCAGGCCCTAATGCCCACCCGGTTCGCCCTGAATCTTGCTTAGCCGTTGATAACTTCTATACAGCGACGATTTATGAAAAAGGTGCTGAAGTCATTCGTATGATGCAAACAATTGTGGGCCGTGATGGTTTTAGAAAAGGTATGGATGAATACTTTAAACGTCACGACGGACAAGCGGTCACGATCATTGATTTCGCTGATGCGATCGCAACACCTAATAAAGCTGACTTTTCACAATTTAAATTATGGTATTCACAAGCTGGAACTCCTCACGTAACAGTGTCTGAAGTTTTCGATCAAGCCACTGGCACATTAACTTTAACTCTTTCTCAAGAGTCAGAATTAACTGTAACTGAAAAAGCTGAAGGTAAAACGAAATTACCTTTCCACATTCCGTTAAAATTTGGCTTAATTGATGCTTCTGGAAAAGAGATCAGCGAAAATAACCAAGTTTTACATTTAAAAGAAAAAACACAAACTTGGACATTTAAAGGTTTAACGTCTCGCCCGGTAGTTTCACTTAACCGTGAATTTTCGGCACCTGTTAAATTAAAATGGAACCGTTCAAATGCTGATTTATTACATTTAATTAAATTTGATACTGACGCTTTTAACCGTCGTGAATCTTGCAGCAAAATGTTGTTCGACGAAACTCAACGTCTAATCGCTGATTTCCAAAACAAAAAAGACCTTGTTCCTCAAGCAGAAATCATTAATGCCTTAGGCACAGTTTTAAAAGATGAAGCGATTGATCCGCAATTTAAAGCGTTAATCTTAGCGATGCCTTCTGATTCTCAGTTAGCGCAAGAACAGGCTGTTTTAGACCCGCAAGCGTTCTTCCAAGCTAAACTTGCGATCAGAAAAGCTTTTGCTAACACGTTCCATACAGAGCTTGTTGCTACTTATAAAAAACACAACGAAAAAAACTCGATTGGTGATCGCGCCTTAAAAAACAGAATCTTAGGTTTTGGTATTGCGACAGAGAAAACTGATTGGATTGAGCTAGCAAGTGCTCAGTACACAGCTGCTAAAAACATGACTGATAAAATTTCAGCGTTAAGCATTTTATGCGAAGTGCAAAACTCGGCTACTGAAAATGCGCTTAAAGATTTCCATGCAACTTGGAACACCGACAGCGTTGTTTTTAACAAATGGTTATCAGTTCAAGCTACGTCGTCTTCACCGATGACTTTTGAACGTGTACAAGCCGCTACAAAAGCTAGGGGTTACGATCAGACAAATCCAAACAACATGTACAGCTTACACGGAGGCTTTGCTGGAAACTACTTACGTTTCCACACTGATTCTGCTGAAACTTATAAATGGTACGCGGATGAACTTTTAAGAATTGATAAAGTAAACCCACAAGTGGGTGCCCGCTTAGCTCAAGCTTTTACATTTACGAAAAAGCTTCCGGCTCATTTAAAAACATTAGCACAGGCGCAAGTTCAAAGAATGTTATCATCTGACACTCTTTCAAAAAACGCGCGTGAGTTATTAGAAAAAACTTTATAGTGCGCGAAGCGCACAGGATGCGTAGCTCGACTATGCCCTGCACGCAAAAAGCCCGCATTTCTGGATTGAAACGCGGGCTATAAAACAAAACTTTCTTTTAAGACTTAGCGCCCTTCGAGTACATTTCGTTCATTTTTTGTTTCATTAATTCTGGTGGCACGTCTTCGACGTGGGTTGCGATAGACCAGATATGGCCAAACGGATCTTTAAATGTTCCGCAACGATCGCCGTAGAATTGATTTTCTACGGGCCTAATTGTTTCCATACCGGCTTCTATGGCTTTTTTAGCGATAGCATCGACATCTTCTACGTACATCATAAAAGAAACCGGCGTTCCTTTTAAAGTCAGTGGTCCTTGTGATTTCATACCCGGACCCATATCCATCTCTGAAGTCATCATCAGAATTGAATTTCCGATTTTGATTTCGGCATGCATGACTTTTCCGTCTGGACCATCGAAGCGCATTAACTGTTCAGCGCCCAAAGCGCGCTTATAAAACTCGATGGCTGTCGGCACATCACTCACGACTAGATAAGGTGTGATGGTCGCATAACCATCAGGGATTTTCTTTGCCATAACATCTCCTTTTAAATGTTCGAGTTATTCAAACACGCTAAAAAGCAGACGCAGATCGACTTATGCTTATTGTTACGAAAATAATTAGGCTATGCCTACAGCGTTAGATTTGATTACGGCACTGCTTCAAAAACTCAGAGCGCGTATCGCCGCTAACTTTGAATTCACCACGAAGATCAGCGGTTGTTGTTGAACTGTGTGAGTCACGGATACCGCGCGCAATCACGCAATAATGTCTTGCATTGATATGAACGGCAATATCTTCAGTTTCTAAGATATACTGAAGGCAGTCAGCGATTTGTTTTGTTAAACGCTCTTGCACCTGTGGACGGCGTGAGAAAAATTCAACAATCCGGTTAATTTTAGATAAACCGATCACTTTTTTCTTAGGAATATAGGCAACAGTTGCAAAACCATCGATCGGTTGAAAATGGTGTTCACACATCGACATCACTTCGATGTTTTGTACACACACCATTTGGTCGTACTTCATTTTGTTTTCAATCACCGTCATGGCCGGAAAATTTTCAACATGAAGACCCGCAAAGATTTCATTCACGTACATTTTAGCTAAACGTTTCGGTGTGTCTTGAAGACTGTCGTCGTTAAGATCTAAACCTAAAACGTTCATGATTTGTGAAAAGTGAAATTTAATCTCTTCGATTTTTTGATCAGCCGTAAGATTCGTTTCAACCGTTGGCGAAGCCAATACGTTTTCTAACACTTTATGAGCATGAGAGTTTCTTTTAGGTTTTGACGATTTAGTGGTTTTTTTCTTAGCAGCCATAGCTAAGATATAGTCTATCTTAGCTATATATCCAATTTAAAAAATTGCACTTCGTGATTCACAAGCTGCAATAAGGTTTCAATAGACGACTTACCTGCTAAAGACGTTGGCATTACCGGCACAAAAGATTCACATAAAATACGAAATCTCCCCGTCGGAAAGGCGATCGAATTTGGATCGATTTCTTGCTGCACCCGCGAATCTTGGGCATCAATACCCCAGTCTTTGGTGTTTTCGCTATTTAAGCTAAACTGCGGGTTCGTTACTTTTTGCATAAAGCCTTCTAAGTTCTGAATCGGACGTAACGGATTATCCAACGTCATACGAAAAGTAAACAACACTTGATCACCACGCTGGCGAGCCGAAACTTGTGCTGTTTGTGCTGAAGCCATTTTATTGAAGGCCGAAATAACAAGGTCTTCATTAATACGAAGCCCTTTTTTAAAATTAGCACTGACTTGATTTGCCGGAACAACCACACGAATATTTGCCCAGTTACGAGCCTGGCTTAATTGATCAAGAATAGGTTTTACGTCTTTGATTTCATTAAGTTGGCGAACTTTCATTAAAGCTGTTTGCGGCATGGCCAAAATCACTTTTCTGGCAAAATACATTCTTTCACGCTGCCCGGTTTGGAAAACCAACTGATAACGTGAGCCTAATTTTCTAACCGTAACTAACTGATGCTGAAGACGAATCTGTTTTTCAGGAATAAGCCCCTGCACGATTTCAGAAAGTTCTTCAATTAAAGCCGAGGCCCCGCGCTTAAAAGTCCAAGTTTTGTTATCAAGATCGACTTTTTCTAAATTTAACTCTTTAGCCAGGTTCGTTAAAATCGTGTCGCTTTTGCGAAACTCGAAAGCACCCCATTCGGTTTTATCGACGGTTTGAATTTTTCCGCCTAAACGATGTGAAGCTTCGAAAATTTTAAATGGAATTTTATTTTTTTTAAGCTCATACGCAGCATAAAGGCCGGCAACACCGCCTCCGATAATGACAACTTCGTTCTCAAAATCAAATTGGTCTTCGATGAGATATTCATCTAACGTTGAACAAGATGACAAAAGCGGCAGTAATGATAGACCTGCAGATCCCCACAATGCTGTGGTGAGAAACTGGCGGCGATTAATTCTAAAACGGCGACCAAAACGACTAGGTTTCGACATAAAGGTATGCTAGCGTGAAAAAATGTTCCGCACAAACGATCTTGAGCAATTAATGCAAAAAGTTGATGAGGCAGGCTTCGGGACAATTTCT
>CAMLRE010000048.1 GCA_946482355.1 uncultured Bdellovibrio sp. | reverse complement strand
AGCTCAACTTTATCTGCCGCCGTAAAAGAAGATATTTATTCAAACACGGTTTATAAAATTTCTGGCACTTACACATCGAGTGGTTTCGGCGGCGGTGCAAATACTCCGCTAAACTTGATCGCTCAGGCCAGCGAGTCTTCTTCAAGTAAAATTGAAGGTGGCGCTTTTAATATTTATAATGATTGGGTTACAGCATTTGAATATTTAACAAGTACAAGTAATACCAGCAATCTTGATGTCAGTTGTTTAAGTACCCGTCTAGATATGTACTGGAAAGCGGGTTTTAACCCTTACGAATATGTTTACCCAGGTACAAGCACCATTCTTTCTTTTTACTTACGAGAAGATAATGAATTGTATATCAGCGGTGGCCAAAACGGTAACGTCAAAATAGCAGATACTGATCACTGGGATGACGCTGTTATTCTTCACGAAATGGGTCACCACATTGAAAATGTTTGTGGTCGTGCAGATTCGCCTGGTGGAATGCACTTTGCGCAGTACCGTATTGATGCCCGCTTAGCTTGGTCTGAAGGTTTCGGCAATTTTATGGGTGCGCACATTATCAGAAATAACACCGCAAAAATTAATCCGAATTTAGTTACCGGCTTACCAAATGGTGAATGGCTTTTTTATCACGATACTGTCGGTTATTGGGAAAGCGGCCCTATCACCATGAATCACCAATTAATTTTAATGCGTATGAATAAACCTGGCGATGGTTCTGGCCCTGGCCAATACCATGACAGAGTTTATCCGGCCAGCTATCCTGGCGAAAGTCACTTTAGAGAAGCTTCGATCGCGCGTGGGTTATTTAAAGGTGCCAACACTTGCGTATCAAATTGCGGTGGCGGAATTACCTTTGATAAATACTGGACAGCTTTAGGGCGCACGAGCAACGGCATGGGATATGCCACTTCTCCGTTTAGCAGCTCAGCAAAATTCTTCGCTAAAGTTTATGCGGCTAATGGTAACACTTTTTCCGGCACGATGAATTCGGTTATGACGGCCGATGAATCTCTTCATCTGGTAGGCGCTTCGGAATACACGGTTAACGTGAGTTCAACATCATCAGGAACTGTTCCTGCTAACGCATGGCCGGGTTATGGAATAAAGTTAACAACTAATTCAAGCTGTGACCGAAATGTTTTACAACCGCGCTCAACAGCTAACACTTATGGATATTACAGCGATCAACGCTATACGAATCATTTTTTCACAATCAGAAAAGCGGATTTAGCCGGCGTAACTGCAATCAATTTAGTTCCGGATAGCTCATGTACAGTTGATTTAGACTTAGTTGTTTTAAGCAGCGGCTATTACTACAACGAAGACTGCGGAAGCTTTAACAATAGCACAGGAGCTTGCTCTTCGTTTGCAAAAGATACAGCCACAGATTCAAGTATGGTCATGCGTTCTTCTAGCTCTGGCAACTCAGAATCTATCAGCTTAAGCAGTTTAGGCACTGGTTATTATCTATTAAACGTTCGCGGTTATTCATCTAATCCAACAGCAATTTCCGGATCAAGCAGCTGCGTTTACAAATTGACTAATCAAAATGGAGCAACATTATGTCCAAGCACGTCGTATTAAAAACAATTTGCGTTTCGCTTTTAGGAATCACTTTTGGTTACGGTATCACTCGCGTGATGCACACCGAATACGAAGTGTCGAATCGTAATACGGCTTCTGTTCCTTTAACTAAATTAGGTGTTGATCAAGCTTCTTATGATTATATCGACATTAAAATCGAAAATGTTTCTTTAGCTGATAAAAAAGAAGGTACTTCACTTGTGCAAGTGCGTGTTACGGCTTTAAGAGATATTCCAAGTGCTTTAAATTACCAATGGATCTTAGGTAAAGATGTGACCACTTCTGAAAACCTTGACGGTATTTTAGAACCTTTAGCCCAAGGCCAATCAAAAGTTTTTGAATTGCGTGTGCAAAACTACTCTAAAGAGTGGCAATCGCATGTAAGTATGAATCTATCCGGAGATCTATCAGGCCATCAGGTTCGTCGTGACGTGATTATTTCATCACGCCCCGAAGATTCATTTGAGTATGTTGTGCAACAGGTGGCCTTAGCCGAAGAACAGGCTAAACAAAATAGCCCGTCTGGAAAAGTTCAAGTCTTAAATAACAAAAAAACCTTAAGCGAAAAATTTCGCAAAGACAAAATTGTTAGATAGCGCTTTCAGCGCGACTGTTCGCTAGTAGCTTATAAGCTACACCGGAATCACTTCGATAGCTGGGTCGTATTCTTCTTTTAGAATACCCTCAATAGCCATTAATGTACCCGTTGTCGAGCTTGGGCAAGTGCCGCAGGCTCCTTGGTACATCACATAGACTTTATTATCTTCAAATTTAACAACTTCGATATCACCACCGTCGCCTTGAAGGCCTGGGCGAATCGTACGATCTAAGATTTCTTCGATCTTTTGTTGTTCTGGAGATAAATTTTGGCGCGCCAATTTTTTCTCATCTACAATTGTTTGATTTGGATTATGCACCGGCATGCGTGTTTGAATCACAGAACAAACCTGTTGTTTGATTTCTTCTGGTTCTACATCGAATTGGTGAGTCACAGTGATTACATTTTGAAAGTAATGCACTTGTTTTACACCTGGAATTTGAAATAACGAACGAGCTAAGTTGTTATGCTCAGCTTCTTGGATGTTTGAGTAAGTCGCTTTACCTTCAGTTAACACTGGACGATCTAAAATAAATTTCCAGGCCGCTGGGTTTGGCGTTTCTTGAACACGGATTAATACTTCACTGCTTTGTGGTTGGGTCATAATAACATCCTTTTTGCCTTCTCAACGGCAAGGACTAGTCGTTCTACGTCTTCTGTATTGTTATAAATTGAAAAAGAAACTCGCACTGTGCCCGTCATTCCGAATTTGCGTAATAACGGCTGTGTACAGTGATGGCCGATACGAACAGCGATTCCCATTTTATCAAGAATCTGGCCAACGTCTGCGTGATGCACACCTTTTAAGTTAAAACTTAAAATCGCGGCCTTTTCTTTGGCTTCACCAAAAATTTGAATCTCAGGAATTTCTTTTAATTTTTTAGTCGCTAATTGCAATAACTCTTGTTCATGCGCAAAAACATCTTTGATATCATATTGGCTAAAGAAATTAATAGCTTCTGCTAAACCAATCGCCCCTTCGATATGCGGTGTACCCGCTTCAAACTTAAACGGTAACTCATTAAAAGTTGTTTTTTCATAACGAACTTCGCTGATCATACTTCCGCCGAATTGGTACGGAGGCATTTTTAATAATAATTCTTTTTTGCCGTACAACACACCAAAACCATAAGGACCAAATAGCTTGTGGGCTGAGAAAACTAAGAAATCCACATCTAAATCCACAACGTTAATAGCTTTTTGAGTTACTAACTGAGCAGCATCTAAAAGTGTTACCACACCCACCGATTTAGCTTTAGCGATAATTTTTTTATACGGAGTAATTGTACCTAAAATATTTGAACATCCCGAAAACGCCACTAATTTGGTTTTTGGTGTAATCACTTGGTCAATCGAAGCTTCATCAATTGAACCATCAGCGTTAACCGCGATGTATTTTAATTTAGCTTTTTTTGTTTCGGCAACGATTTGCCAAGGTACTAAGTTCGCGTGATGTTCTAATTCAGTGATAACGATTTCATCACCTTCATTGATAAATGTCATACCGTAAGTCGAAGCGACTAAGTTAATACCTTCAGTTGTTCCTTTTGTGAAAAGAACTTCTTCAGTGTGAGCAGCGCCAATAAACTTTTGAATCGTTTGGCGGGCACCTTCGAAATATTTTGTCGCTTGATCACTTAAAAAGTGTGACCCACGGTGCACGTTTGAGGCTTCTTCGGCATAAAACTTTTCAATACGCTGAACAACACGCTCAGGTTTTAAAGTCGTATTAACGCTATCTAAATACACCAACGGGTAACCATTCACCATTTGGCGTAAAGATTTAAACTGTTTGCGAACTTCATTTACGTCGTACATTAGAAAATCTCGTTCAATTTGCTTTCTAAAGTTTGGAAAACAAAATTTTCCATCACTTCATTTTCAAGTTTGTAAACTAACTCTTTTGCAAAGCCGTGTGTTAATAACTGCACGGCTTTCTTTTCACTAATACCGCGGCTTAAGAAATAGAAAATTTCGTCTTTATTAAGCTGTCCGACAGTTGACCCGTGCCCGGCTTTAACGTCATCGGCATAGATTTCTAACTGCGGAATACTTGTCGCTTGCGCCGCTTTAGAGATGAGTAAGTTATTATTTAATTGTTCAGAATTAGCTTTCTGTGCGTCTTGTTCAATACGAACGCGGCCACGGAAAACCGATTGAGCTTTGTCTGTTAAAATCGATTTATAGTGCTGAGTTGAATTGTTATGACCAATTTTATGGTGCACATAAGTGTATTGATCACAGTGTTGTTCGTCAGCTAACAATGTTAAACCAAACACACCGGCATTCGCATTTTCAGCTGTGAATTCAGTCGCTAAATAATGGCGCGATGTTTTAGCACCTAAAGCTAAATCTAAACTTGTCAGCTGACTATCTTGCGTAAGCGAAAACTGAATACGGCCGAATGAGAAATCTTTCGTATTTGCATTTTGTAAGTTAGCGAATTTAACATTAGCAGCTTTACCAAGGTTAACCTGTAAATCAGCATTAAACGCATGTTGGTTATTTAACTGCGAAGTTAAACCTAGTGTGTGCTGAATTAACTTTAATTCGCAGTTATCTGCTACATTCACCTGAACAATTGATTGAACCAGTGTTGAAGCTTTCGCAGAAGCTACGTGAACGATTTGTAATGGCTTATCTAATTGTGATTTTTTATCAATATTAATCACCGCTTTTTGAAAACTAAAACCACGTGATAAATTAATTAATTTTAAATCTGGAAAATCTGTTGCCACCGTAAAATCATTTTCTTCAAGGTCTTTAAATTCAACAGGCACATCTGAATCAGATAATGTCTTATTTAAAAAGCCATTTACGAAAACAACGTTGTAAAAATCAGAAGATAGCTGTTTAGAAACGTAAACCATTTCATCGTGGCTTAACATTGATTCTTCTAAAGCAATATTCCAGTCGATAGCTTTGGCTTCAGTTAAAGAGGTGAACTTCCAAGCCTCTTCTTTTTTTGTCGGAAATCCTTGCGCCACAAAAGCCTGAAAAGCTTTTTCGCGAAGCCCCGCAGCCTTTAGACTTTCTAAAGGATACTTAAGTTTAAATTGGTTATAAATATTTTGATCTAACATTACACTAACCAGTCGTAGCCTTTTTTCTCTAGTTCTAGAGCTAAACTTGCATCACCTGTTTGTACGATTTTACCGTCTGATAAAACGTGTACATAGTCAGGTTTGATATAATCTAATAAACGTTGATAGTGAGTGACTAAAATAATCGCTTTATCTTTTGAACGAAGTTTATTAACACCTTCAGCCACAATTCTTAAAGCATCGATATCAAGACCAGAATCAGTCTCATCTAAAAGCGCTAAACGCGGTGATAAAACCGCCATTTGAAGAATTTCATTACGCTTTTTTTCACCACCCGAGAACCCCACATTTACTGGACGTTCTAAGTATTCAGGTTTCATCGAAACCAATTTCATTTTTTGATATAAAAATTCGCGAAACTCACCTTCAGACATCGCTTCAGAACCTTGATGTTCTAAGATCGAGTTAAAAGCTGTGTGAAGAAATGTAAAGTTACTTACTCCCGGAACTTCAACTGGGTATTGAAAACCTAAAAAGATACCTTCTTTAGCGCGAACATCTGGAGTTAGCTCCAAAAGATTTTGCATTTGAAAGTTGATATCGTATTTGATTTCGCCAGCAGTGACTTCGTAAGCCGGGTGGCCTGCTAAAATTTTTGAAAGCGTCGATTTACCGGCACCGTTTGGTCCCATAATCGCGTGCACTTCACCTGGCTTAACAGTTAAGTTTAAACCTTTTAAGATTTCTTTTTCATCAACTTTAGCTTTTAAGTTTTTAACTTCTAACATGTTCATAATTATCCCACTGAATTTTCTAATTTCATTTCAATTAATTTTACGGCCTCAACCGAGAATTCAAGAGGTAATTCCTTAAACACCTCTTTACAGAAACCATTTACAAGCATTGAAATGGATTTTTCTGTATTTAACCCACGCGATTGAAGATAGAAAAGTTGATCTTCAGAAATACGTGAAGTTGTCGCTTCATGCTCTAAAACTGCGGTATTATTTTTGACTTCAATATACGGAAACGTGTGCGCACTGGATCTATCACCCACAAGCATAGAATCACACTGTGAATAGTTGCGCGCATTTTCTGCTGACGGCATGATCTTAACGAGTCCGCGGTACGCATTTGATGAATGCCCCGCTGAAATACCTTTGGAGATAATCGTGCTCTTTGTATTTTTACCGATATGAATCATTTTAGTTCCCGTATCGGCCTGCATGTAATCATGAGTTAAGGCTACAGAGTAGAAAGCACCTTCAGAGTTATCACCTTGTAAAATCACAGATGGATATTTCCAAGTGATGGCTGAACCTGATTCTACTTGTGTCCAAGAAATTTTTGAGTTTTTGCCTTTACAGATACCACGTTTAGTTACGAAGTTGTAAATTCCGCCTTTACCTTCTTTATCGCCCGTGTACCAGTTTTGAACCGTTGAATATTTAATTTCAGCGTTATCTAACGCGACAAGCTCTACAATCGCCGAGTGAAGTTGATTTTCATCACGCTGAGGCGCTGTACAACCTTCTAGGTAGTTAACAAAACTGCCTTCATCAGCCACGATCAATGTTCTTTCAAACTGACCAGTTTCTTTAGCGTTAATACGGAAGTACGTCGATAAATCAATCGGACAACGAACGCCTTTTGGAATATAAACGAAACTTCCATCAGAAAATACAGCCGCGTTAAGAGCCGCGTAGTAGTTATCAGTAAACGGAACAACCGAACCAAAATATTTTTCAACTAATTCAGGATATTTTTTTATCGCTTCAGAAATAGAACAGAAGATCACGCCCACTTTTTCTAATTCTTCATTATGAGTCGTCGCAATTGAAACCGAGTCAAAAACCACATCCATGGCAACACCAGAGATACGTTTTTGTTCTTGTAACGGAATACCCAAGCGCTCGAAAGTTTTAATTAACTCAGGATCAATTTCATCCATTGATTTTTTAGCATCCGGTTTATTTTTCGGAGCCGCGTAATAAGTTAAATCCTGAAAATCAATCGGTGGGTAATTCACTTGCGCCCATTTGTTTTCAGATTGCGCAGGCTCAGTTAAAGTTAACCAGTGACGGTAGGCTTTTAAGCGGTAATTTAAAACCCATTCAGGTTCATTTTTCTTAGCGGAAATTAAACGTAAGATATCTTCTGAAAGACCTTTTGGTACAGTCTCCATTTCGATATCAGTGCTAAAGCCGTATTTGTACTCGTAAGAGGCAGATTCAGTTTTATTAGACATGGAAGACCTCTTCTACAGAAATCGATTTGTAAAAATCTTGAACTTTTTTATTTAAATTTTCGACAGGTGATACGATCGTGCAATTTTTTAAAAGATCGCACTCTTTATCTGAAATACATTTTGCTAAATCAGTTGAACCTTCGATGATGTTTACTAAATCGTAAACAGAAACTTTCGCTAAATCTTTGGCTAAACGATAACCACCGTGAAGACCGTATTCGGCTTTTAAAATACCGTGTGAACTTAAAGTTTGTAACACACGCGCAGTTACTTCAGCCGGAGAATGATTAGCTTCAGCAATATCCTTTGCTGAAACTGTTGATTGAACAGTTCCTTCTTGATGATCTAATTCAGAAAAATGTTTTAACGCCATCAAAGCGTATTCAACTTTTTTATTAAGCTTCATAAAACCCTAAACAAGGCCTTCTAAATAAAAGGCGACAAAATTAGTCGGATATTGCGATTACGGGTCCCATTTATACGCCGATTTAGTTGAAAGGCAAATGAAAAAGGCGACTAATTTAGTCGGACTTTAAACAGAGCTAAGTTATTGAAATTATTAGCTATGGCAAATAAGGCACACCCTAAAACTTCAAGCTGTTTTCTTCTCGCCGAAAGCGGTCTATAGTCGTTTTCAGCTATGAATTTACTCAAATTAAAGCTTTTCTTATTGGCTCTGGGTTGTTTGTTTGCCGTCAGCTGCGCGAACAAAACTTTGATTAGAGATAGCGAATACAATCCCGTTTATCAGGCGTTGAGCCAAAAAAATGCAAACGAAGCTTTATTAAATTTTCCGGACAAAGAAGAAAACGGCTTTATCACAACTTTTGAAAAAGCCTGGATTAAATTTTGGACCGACAAAGAAAAGTTCACACCAGAAGATATTCAAGTTGTTCAAAATCTTTCTGATCAAATCGAAAAAAGAAAATTTGTCAGCATCTCGCACGAAGCTTCAGTGTTTTTAGTGGGCGAAAGTGAAGATGGCTATATTCCCTCAGAGCACGAAATCATTTCGCTGCATTTGTTTTTATCAATGCTTTATTTAGATGCCGGCAACCGTGATGCCGCTCACGTTGAACTTAAACGGGCCGTTGAATATTTAGCAAATAACCCCGAAGGAAAAGAAACAACTTTTGATGATCCGGCCATTCGTTTGTGGCTAGCTTCACTTTGGGAAGCTATCGGTGATCGCGATCATGCCGATGTTGATTTAAGAAAAACCATGGAGCTGAGTGGTCACAATTTAACTCCGCTGTTAAATAATCAAAAGCGTAAAATTGTCTTACTGATGAGCGGTGTGGGACCAAAAACTGAATGGTCTCTCGACGGCGAAAATATGATTTTTAAATATTCGCTGATTCATGATGACGAACAAGATCGCTATGCTTTTTCAACGCGCCAATGGTTTCAATGGCATCAAAACCGTAACACAAATATAAGAAACTCACTCGTTAAGTCTCATTACATGGCCGAAGCTTTAAGTTATTCTACAACGAGAGTTTCAAAAAGGACCCTTGGTTTTGCAGCATCGACGGCCATGTTTGTTGGCGCTGTCGCTGTCGCCGCCGGTGGAACTTATGCTTTAATCCAAGTTGCTAGTGCCCCGAATGCCCCTGCAGATTCTTTTAAAGCTATTATTGGTTTAACTTTGTTAGGCATAAAATTTTTTATGGATAAAAGTGCCGATATCACTAAGTATGTTGACGAAAAGATTGAAGCCGCTGACCGAAACCAAGAAGAACTTCGCAAAACTTACCGCATGATCCGCTTTTTACCGAGTAACATCGAATACATTGATGAAAACTTAGCCAAAAACAAGAGTGCACCGCACTTAGGATACCGTAAAACGCTTGGCGCAGAAAATAATCAGGTTGAGTTTATCTGGAACCCTGAATAGATTGCTCGCTATGAGAATTATTCAAGCTATCTTAGCTTCGCTATTTGTTTG
>CAMLRE010000047.1 GCA_946482355.1 uncultured Bdellovibrio sp. | reverse complement strand
AAGGCAACTTTAAAGTACCGGGTATTTATGCCAAAGGTTTGTACCGTACTGATTTAGTAGGCCAAGGTGCATCGGGGCAGATTGAAGTTAAATAAAAGAATTTTCTTTTTGATCTTTGGGGTAGTGATCGTTTTAGCCGTATCTTTGCCCTATTTTTTTTCGGGCAAATTGTTGGCTGAAAAAACTTGGTCACAACAATTTTATGACCGTAATGGTAAATTATTACGTCTGACCTTATCAGGGGATGAAAAATACCGTTTTTATTCCGACTATAAAGAAATTAATCCTAAGCTGGTTGAAGCTTTTTTAAATAAAGAAGACCAATTTTTTTATTATCATCCGGGTGTTAACCCTTTTGCCTTAAGCCGTGCAGCCTATAAAACTTATTTGACCGACGGTCGTAAACAAGGGGCCTCAACCATCACCATGCAAGTCGTACGCCTTTTATATCCTGAAACGACCAAATCTATTTCGGGAAAGTTTGTTCAGATCTTGCAGGCTTTAAAGTTAGAAGCTTTATACCGCAAAGAAGAAATTCTATTAGCGTATTTAAATTGGGCACCTTTTGGTTCTAACTTAGAGGGTGTGGGGGCTGCATGCCTTTTCTATTTTAATAAAAGCTGTGAAAAGCTATCTACTGAACAAATTGAATTTTTAGTACAAATCCCGCAGAGCCCGCAAAAATTCACTAAGCTTGCGATCGAGAAAAAACAAAACTTAAGTTTTCGTGTGCCGCACTTTATTGAATATCTAAAACAGCGAGGCGTTGAATCTAAAGCTGTTAAAACAACGCTTGATCTTATTTTACAAGAAAACATCGAAAAGCTAGCGGGGTCTTACTTTCAATCCATTGAAAGACACGGCATTAAAAACTATTCGCTAGTGGTTGTAGATACAACCAGAAATGAAATCATCACTTATATTGGTTCGCGGGACTATTTTAATTCTGAAATCAAAGGCCAGATTGATGCGAATCGTTCGCTGAAGCCTCCGGGTTCAACACTTAAACCATTTATCTATGCGTTAGCTTTACAACAAGGTTTAATTCACGAAAAAACTTTACTTAAAGATACCCGCATGACGTTTTCAGGCTTAAACCCTGAAAATTTCGACGAACAATTCTTAGGGGCCATCGGAAGCGATCAAGCGTTGATTCTAAGTCGTAATCTGCCGGCGGTGGATTTAGCGCGTAAGTTAGAAAACCCAAGCTTTTATGATTTTATGAAAGGTAAAAGCTCACTTAAATTTAAAGACGAAAAATTCTACGGTTTATCTCTTCCGTTAGGAGGCGTAGAAATGAGTATGCTTGATCTTGTGAAGCTTTATGCTTCGTTATCACATCTAGGAAAGTATGCAGATTTAAACGTCACCCTAGAAAAACAAAAATCTTTATACCAACAAATTTTAACTCCGGAAGCTGCTTATATCGTGCTTCAAATGTTAAAGAAAAATCCGCGCTCTGAGAGTTTAACATTTCAGGATTTAACAAAAACCGCAATGCCACTGGCGTGGAAAACAGGAACATCTAAATCCTATAAAGATGCGTGGACCATGGGTCTTATCGGTAATTATGCCGTGGGCATTTGGTTTGGTGATAATGACCGCGAAATGAATCCTGCTTTAATCGGTAGAAACGTAGCTGCGCCACTCTATTTTCAGATTTATGACTACCTTAGAAATAAGCCGCAGTATTTAAAAGGCCACGAAAATACCGTGTGGGATTCACGCATCGGTTTAAATGTAAAAACAGTTCATATCTGTAGTGTTTCAAAAAAATTAGTGACCGAGAACTGTGGTCACAGAACAGAAGAAGCTTTATTTATTCCCTCAGTTTCATCAATTGAAACCTGTTCTATTCACCGTAAAGTGTACGTAGACCCGGTGACACAAAAAATATCGTGCAAGCCAGATGCTTTAAATCATACACAAAGTAAAGTCATGGAAGTCTGGCCAGATGATTTGTTAGCGGTCTATAAAGAAGCGGGTTTAAAAAAAGTAACTCTTTCTGAGAAGAAGTTTTCTTGTGATGACAGCTTAAGCCGCACGGGGCAAATCAATATTACGAGCCCGCAAGAGAATATCGAATACATGATTCAGACGCAGCAGGGAAAGCTTAAAAAGCCAAAAATTCAACTGCGTGCAATTTCAGAATCCGACAGTCAATATTTAGATTGGTTTGTAAATAAGAATTATGTAGGTCGTTCTTATAAAAATGATCCGTTGTTCTTTGAAACCGACGTGCCAGGCCGTTATTCTGTGTCGGTCAGCGACAATTTAGGTCGTTCACAAAGCAGTTATTTTAATGTTAAGGTTATAAGCCAATAGCGAGGTCAGCATGAACGATAGAGAAGTCATATTTAAGTATGCGATATTAACTGTAGTTTATATTGCGTTTTTATTTTTATTTTGGCCTTTTAAAACTTCGTTATTATTAGCTTCGCTATTTGCGTTATCGATGACACCACTTTTAAACAAATGGCTTAAAAGAACAAAAAAAGAAAAACTTCTGATCTTTTTAATGGTGACAGGTTTGATTTTAATTATCATTGCACCGCTAACTTTGATTATCACCAAAGGTATTTTAAATATAGCCCAACTTCAGCAAGAGACGATTGCCCAAATGCCGGTGTATAAGAATATCGAAGAAACGTTAACCAAGGTTTGGCATTTTTTATCTGATATATCGATGCGCTTTAATTTTGACTTACGCGAAGACTTTGATGTGCAGTCACTTTTACCGCGTATTTTATCAGTCGTTATTCCGTGGTTAACAGCGCTTGTAACGAATTTTCCTGAATTTTTATTGCAGCTTTTTATTTTTGTAACGAGTTTGTATTTCTTCTTGTTAAAACGCCGCGAATTTTTAGAGTGGTTTAAAGATCGCCGTCTTTTATCGGACGATTCATTGCATAAGCTGGTCGAACTTTTACAAAGAGTATGTTACACGGTGGTGTTTTCAACTTTAGTCGTAGCAGCAGTACAGGCCACAATTATTACCGTTGCTGCATCAATCGCAGGTTTTGGTAATCTTATGATGATCTTTATCCTAACATTTTTTATGGCGTTTGTGCCGGTGGTGGGTTCAGTTCCAGTGTCGGGAGCTTTGGCATTATTTAGCTTTCTTCAAGGCGAAGCCGGTAACGGTGTAATTATGTTAGTTGGTTTAGGAATTGCGGGCAGTATTGATAATGTTATCAGAGCCTATATTCTGACTTCAGATGAAGAATCACTACACCCTCTTGTTTCGCTGGTGGCCTTAATCGGAGCTTTAGCGATGTTTGGGATTCCTGGTTTATTCTTAGGACCTATTGTGACCGAGTTAGCTTTTGCGATCGGTAAAATTATGAACGGAAATTCTTTGGCCGACCAAGTGGCAGCCGCTGAAGAAGAGGCTGCGGTAAACGAGCCAAAGCCACAACATTCCCCATAATACAGAATAAAGCTCCTAAAGCTAAGAACACGGTCCAGCTTAGGTCTTCCATAAAAGTTGAAACGATTAAGGCGATCACAGGTGAAGCAATGCTTGTGAACGCCGCTTTTGCCGGACCAAGATTTTCAATTAATTTAAAATACGCCCAGAATGAAATGACTGTTCCGAAAATTGAAAGATAGAAAAATGAAATCACGAACGGTTGTGTAATTTCGACATGAAGCGATTTACCCATTAATAGACAAAACAACAAAGAAAACCCTGAACCATAAAACATCGCCCAAGAGTTATTTGACGACGTAGGCACGTTGTCTTTTTTATTTAAATAAGAAACTAAATTTCCTGCTGAAGCCGAGATCGTTGAAAAAAGGCCGATTAAAAATCCCCATAAAGAAGCGGGGTGAAGAGTGATATTTTGATATTCATTTAAAGAAATAAAAACCATTCCCAGTAAACTTAAAACTCCGCCCCAGACCACTTTTTTCTCAAACGGAATTTTTAAAAATAAACGGGCTCCGAACATATTGAAAAAAATCAGCGAACTAAAAGCCAAAGCGATAAGTGCCGAAGTGGTCATCGATGTGGCCCAGTAGGTTAAAAGATAGTTAATACAAAAAATAAATAAACCCTGAGAGGCAAATCTGAAATGCTGTAGGCGTGAAAATTTGAAAAGAGAAGTTTTAGTCGCCAGGCAGATGCCAAACATCACAAGGCTTGAAAAAAAGAAGCGGTAAAAAACCGCTGCGGTGCCATCAACATAAGGAAGTTGGTATTTAATCGCTATCCAGGTAATTCCCCAGATGATGGCACAGGTCAAAAAGTAGACGGTGTTAGTCCTCATCTTCGTCAGAGTCTTCGTCTTCATCCTCGTCATCATAATCGTCGTCGTCTTCATCGTCTTCGTCGTCGTAATCTTCGTCTTCTTCTTCATCGTCGATTTCGCCGGCAACTTCAACGCGCACTAACCAACCTTCTTCATACGGATCTTCCATAAGAACAGCTGGATCATCTACAACTTGTGAGTTCACTTCGATAATTGTTCCATCAAATGGTGATACGATATCAATTGTTCCATCATCTGATTCAACTGATCCGAAAGCTGTGTCAGCTTCAACTTTTTCTTGTTCTGGTGGTAAATCAATCGTGTTGATTTCTGTGATGTCTTCTAAACCATCTTCATTAATACCGATAGTGATGATGCCATCTTCTTCTGAATACCAAAGGTTGTGATTAAAATTCTTAATTTTTCCGGCCATGTTTTTTCCTATTTTTGCTTAAGATAAATTCATTTTAACTATTTTTTTCACAGGGTCAAATTTTGGCGAATTTTGGCAAAAAGATAAAAATTTTCGTAACGCAAATTTTAAAAATTGCTTTTGTTCAAATGTGTCTGTTACAACACACCCACTTTAGAACGAAAACGAACTAATTGAGTCACTAGTCAGAGGGGGATGAATGACGACAATGCGTTTTTTTATGATCGGTTCTTGGACCGAAGGCATGTTCCATTTCCAAAAGTTGATGCCTTTTATCGTGTCTTACGAGCCAGCGACGATCCAAGCAACAGCTTATCGTTTACCTATTGGGTTTCCGATAATCACAGAAGAGAAAACAGCCACAATTCACGGTCAGTTCATTGAATTAAAAGCCGATGACACGTTATTAGCTTTAATGGACACTTTACACGGCGTAAAAGCCGTAGAACCCGCTAAGGGCTTGCATTACAGAACACAAGCGACTGTAACAAAAGCTTCGGGGCAGACTGACACAGCTGAAGTGTATTTTTATAATCCTAAAAAATTGACGGCAAAAGCAGCAGTTATTGCTGATGGTCTATGGAAGCAATCTTTAGAAGCTCAGCAACCATTACCAATGCAGTTAACTGAAAAGCAGAAAACTTATGTGCTTAAATTAGGAGCTGTAAAGGGCCGTGATATCGTGCCTATCAATGATTTAACTCTTTACCGCGAATTAATGAAATTAGAATTAATCGTCGATAAAGGCCGCCGTTTAGCATTGAGTTCTTTAGGCAAAGAAGTTTATAACCACTTGGTTTAATAATTTTTTAGGTGCCAGGTCCTGTTTCTTGTCGGGCTTCGGCAAGAAATAGGACCTGGCACTTTGATGGACCATTTAAAACCAATCGATCCGCTTTTTAGAATTGTTATTGTTGAACCTGAGATTCCACAAAATACCGGTAATATCGGCCGTACCTGCGTGGGTTCAACATGTGAGCTTCATTTAATTAAACCGATGAGTTTTGAAATCACAGACACGCAAGTTAAACGTGCGGGTCTTGATTATTGGCCACATCTTTCTTGGAAAATTCATGAAAGTTTTAACGATTGGTATAATTCAGTCGAAGATAAGAGCCGCATTTTTTACATCGAAAACAAAGTTGAAAAAACAATCTACGATGCCAAATTTCAAAAAGGTGATTGGTTAGTTTTCGGAAAAGAGACAAAAGGTTTGGACCCGGATTTGCTAATGGCTAATCTAGATCGTGCGTATATGATACCACAAACAGGGCCTGTCAGAAGTTTAAATCTGGCAACGGCTGTGGCCATCACGATCTATGAAGGGTTTAGACAGGTCAATTTGTGAAAAAGCTAATTTTAATACTATTAACATTAACAACAGTAAACATCGCTCAGGCCAAAAAGAAATCTCCGGTAGCAAAACGCCCTCTAGTACTTTGGCTTCATGGCTGCCTTCAAACTCCAGAACAATTTATCACTCAATCTAAAATCGAAGAAATCACGGGCGCTGTAAACCCTGTGATCTTAGCTCCTGAACAAAGTATTTTTGCAAATCCGGTAAAATGCTGGAACTGGTTTTTGCCAAGTTTGCAAGATCGCACTGAATTTATGTCTTCAGTGGTTGATGAAATTCAAGGGCTGATCGATAGCGGTGTGGTTGATAGCGAAAGAATTTATGTCGGTGGTTTTTCGGCGGGTTCTGTTTTGTCGACACACTTTGCTTTATGTTATCCGGATGTATTTAAGGGCGCTCTTTTACATTCGGGGGCTCCGTACAAATTCGTTCAAAGTCTATTTCCGTTTGGTGATGATGAAGAAAAATTAGCTCAGTGGGCTTACGAGTGTGGTGATCATTCAAAAAAAGTTAAATTAAATAACGTGATTATTTTCTCAGGCACCCATGATCCGATTTCAACAGCGCGTGATAATGAATTAGTCTTAAAACAAGTTTTAGGATTTTACGATTTATTAGACGATCAAGAGTTAAATGATTCAGCTGTTGAAGATGTGACGGTGGCTGCCACAGATCGCCCGAAAGATACGATCACCGATTTTAAAATGCACACGGGTGCCCATGTGCGTTTTGTTTCGATCTATAAAATGCGCCATCAATACAGTGGTGGCGATGAAAACAGTCTGGCCACATCACCAGAGACATTATCAGCGACCCAATCATTTCTTGAATGGACTTCGAGTTTTACTAAGTAATTAGTAATAAAGAGTACCAAACCACAATTTCACTTCGCGGCGGTTTTCAGGCATAGCGTAGCGGGCCCAAATCGGGTCGGCGTAGGATTTGATTCCTTTAATCTGCGCCTCGCATTTGTTTGCTTGAAACTGCTTCGGGCAATTTAATAAATGTAAAGTTAGCACATAGTTGTAATTAGAAATTGTCCACTTCATACGTGTGCGCTCAGTTTTTACAATAATCGCCGGAGAAAACGCAGGAATTACCCCTTGTGCAGTTTTTACGGCCTGGGCGTTTACGATTACGTCACCCAGTCCTGCGTGCGAAAAATATAACGAGGGGTTACGCACCATAAAGCCGCCGTCAAAACGTTTAACTCCTGGAACTGTGCGGTCAGTTTTTCCGCGTGCCATGAGGTGAAATACGTCGCCTACGGGTTCAAAATTCTTATCAAGTTTTACGACATTAAATTCAAGCACTTCGATATATTCTGCTTGTACACCAGAGAAATCTTTTTTTGCGCCGAAGTCTGTGTCGTTAGATTGGTGTTTTTGAATAATACGTAAGAATTCGCCTTTACGTAAAGTCAGTGTTTTATTAGAGCTAAAACCTTCATCACGGTTATAAATAATACGCGTACTTCTTTCGAAGTCGACTTGTTGGTCTTCAGTTAAAAGTAAAATGTCACGTGGGCTAAGTTGCTGGTAGGTCGTTTCTTTCATGTACGTATTTAATTTTTCAGGTGTCATGCGCACAAGATCAGTCGGTAAAATTGATCTTTTAAGAACCTCTTGGGCACGGGCAATTTGATATTTGGTGGCATTGCCCCAAGCACTAATTGAACCCACTAAAATTAAGAAACTGGCTACTAACGTCTTCATACTAGAGCTGGATATAGCCAGGACTATGCCTAAATATGAGAAAATACAGAGGGTTTCGGGGTTAAAGTCCTGTAAAGTGAGTTTACAAAGTGACGCTTTATTGGAGCTGAAGGCGAAGTTGTTAAGGAGCTGTTTAAGTTGTCTCAGATTGGGTAAAAATCTTTGAAATCGTCAAAAAAAAGCACAATAAATTCAAGAATTTGCCGATAAGTAGAAGGTGAAGGACGTAAGCTCTAATTTCAAAAATATTTTATTTATTTTTGCATTTATTTTTATATTTGCTCCTTCGGCGTTTTCTGCAAGTTACACAACTTACCAAGCTAAAATTGTTAAGCCAGATGGTTATCCTCTTGAAGCCAGCAACGTAAATTTTAAATTTACAATTCTAGATCCTTCAGGAAGTTGTATTCTTTATTCTGAAAATTACAGCTCAATTAACATGAGTGGCACTGGCGGTATGATTTCATTCTCGCTTGGTTCTGGTGTTAAAACTTATCCTGTCAGCAGCCCAACATTTTCTGATATTTTTAATAACGGAGTGGCTTCTCTTTCTTGTGATGCCGGTGGGCCGGGAACTTATTCTCCGGGATCAAACGACACTAGAAAAATTGTGATGCAATTTCATGACGGTAATGGCTGGCAAACATTACCGGCGATGACAATCAATGCTGTTCCGTATGCGATGTATGCTAACGACGCAAAAACTTTAGCTGGCGTAAGTGCCGCAAACTATGTGCGCTATAGCACGATTCCATCATGTGGTGCTTCAGAAGCCCTTCACTATAATGGCGCTGGTTTTAACTGTGTTGCTCTTCCGAATGTGGGATCATTTTCAGCTGGCGATGTTGCTAGTGCTTTAAGTTACACACCAGCCAATGCAGCAAGCGTGACCTCATTAACGAGTGATTTAGGAACTGTTTCAAATACGGTTTCAACAGTTTCATCAACGGTGTATGCCGTATCATCGACAGTGAATAGTTTATCTTCTAGCTTTTCAAGTTTTCAAAACAGTGTGGCGGCTTCTTTTTCTGCGATCACTTCATCACAGTGGGTAACAAGTGGTACTTCGATTTCTTATTCATTAGGTAATGTGAATGTCTCTGGTGCTATTCGTATCGGTATGGATTCAGCTTCATGTGCTGCAGGTCTTGCGGGTTCATTACGTTATAATTCAGGTACTGTTGAATACTGTAACGGAACTTCATGGTTACCATTTGGTGTAGCCGGTGCTGGTATTACAAATATCAACGGTTCAACTTCAGGTTCGCAAACTTTTGCAACCGGAATTACCGGAACAGTTTTTAATATTTCATCTGCGAACGGTGTGCATACATTTAATATTCCGTTAGCAGCTTCTAGTTCTGTGACTGCAGGTTTACTATCAAATACTGATTATTTAACTTTTACAAATAAACTAAACGCAACTTCAGCAGCAGTGATTTCGGCTTTAGGTTATACGCCATTAGATAGTTCTGTTTCCGGAACTTACGCTCTAAAAGCCAATAACTTATCTGATTTAGCTTCAGCCACTGTAGCTCGCACTAATTTAGGTTTAGGAAGTTTAGCTACATTAAATTATTTAGATTTAAGTTCTGCGCAAGCTTCCGGAACTTTATCTATCGCAAGACTTCCGGCATTTTCTGGTGATGCTTCATCGTCAGCTGGATCGAATGTTTTAACATTAGCTTCAGTTGGTGCTGGTGTAACAAGTG
>CAMLRE010000046.1 GCA_946482355.1 uncultured Bdellovibrio sp. | reverse complement strand
ATAGATTGCTCGCTATGAGAATTATTCAAGCTATCTTAGCTTCGCTATTTGTTTGTACTGTTACTTTTTTTACCGTGAAATTTTGGGGTCTTTCACAGCCCTACTCTGATTACAAACACCCTTTTTACGAAACATCTGAAGTTTTAATTTTTAAAAAGCCGCAGTTTGCCCAAGTTGAACAAGTGTTAATGAACACCAACGACAATGTTTACTTAGATATTGCAAATACGAAAGATCAAAAAGTCGTGATCGTTGCCACAAACGTTGATCAATCTCTTGATCACACGAAAGATATTCGCAATAAACTTTTTGCCGATGTTGAAAAAGAAGTTTTACCTTTAGATAAATTTAAAGACCAACTACAAAAACGTAAAATTATTTTTAACTTAGTTGAAAACGCGATTGCTGGACATTTGATTTTCACAGACGCCATCAAAGCACTAGGTCTTGAAAAAGGCGAAAACTTTATCGTCACAACGCCTTACGAAGTTTTGGCTAAATCTATTAAAGAACTTCAGCCGACATTTCTATACGGCACAACTCAGCCTGAAATTTTAAAGCTTAAAGCGATGGAATCTTTAAATCTGATTGAAGCGGCTACTATGCGTGCTGACGTTTTAATTTACCCATTAACGTATTACAAACAACCCTTCTACACAGAAACTTTGCAAAACGAACTTAAACGCCGTTTCAAAAAAACAATTATTGGGCCTATTTCAGCTGGTGAAGTTGAAGAAGCTAAAAAGTTAAATCCATTGGGAATTATTGTTCAAGAGTAGTCACTGCCAAATACTACTCAATACAGCGATTTTGCATGTAGCGCTTAACCATATCACGCGCTTCAGCCATATTAGCCATATACGGTTGGTTTTGAATAATCGCGTATTCCATAAAAGATAATTTTTTAATTTTTGATTTTTTTAATTGCTCGCGCATCGCGGGCTCTCGGCGCATTGTTGAGCGGATATCGCTTAAATTCTGCCACGTCACAAAATCAGATGACTTAACCACTTGGCCCACGGCTTTGCGGTTTTTATAATATCCATCAATCAAGCGCAATGTGCCCGTAATTCCACGATTATAGGCGAAGTACACAAACTGTTCGACCATTTGCGGAGTTAGAATAGATTCAATTTCTGGACGAAGTTTTACGAGCTGCTGTTTAAAGAAAATTTGGTCACGTAAAGCATGTAAATAGTGAAGTAAAAATCCGCGGTAAGGATTTTCTGGTAACGACATCATTGAACAGCGCTTGTTAATCGAAAATGCATCAACATCTAACTTACCCACAGTACTTGCAATGCGCTGGCAGCTTGGGCTGTTGCTTTCTAAAAGCACACGGCGGGTTTTTTCAACCAGATCACGTTCAGTCACACGTAACATGCCGTTTTTAGTCATTTGCGCAACACCCGCATCAAACCCTGTGCGGTTAATGGCGTTGATGTGAAAACCGCTTTCAATCATGATTTGTAAGAACGAACTTTTCGGATCTAAGTTAAAACAATCTTTCACATCGTGGTAAGCATTGTAAACAAGACGCGTGTAATTTTCAGTTAAACAAGGGCGAGCCGCTCCAACTTTTGGTTTTTCATCTTCGTTATTGCAGTAAGCGAAGCTTCCTTTAAAGTTTTTTTGCGCAAATTGAATACATTGAATCGGAATTTTTTTATCCCAATCATCGCTGTGATCAGCCACATACTCTGCCGGCATTCTTAAAATCTGATCTTCTAAGTAAAGTTTACTTCGAGAGTGACAAATTTCGAACTCAGGCTTTGCTGATGAAGATTGCGCCGATTTTGCGAGTGGAACTGAGCTCGGTGCACGATCTACAGATTTTTGAACACACTGAATCAAAAAAAACAAACTCAACAACAGAGCAATTAATTTGTGATTCAAGTTGCTTGCACCTTTAAACTTCACTAAAATATCCTCATGAAAAAAATCAATTCTTTACTCTTCATCATTGTATCACTTTTTTTATCTGTTGAAACAGTTGTGGCCCAAACTCAGACCTCGACAAACGTCGCGGTGAAAATGGGTGCTCTTGAATCAATTATGCACGCAAGCCTTCTGGTTCAAGCTGTGATCATGATTCTGGTTTCGCTTTCGGTTATGTGTTGGGGTATTGCCTGGAATAAATACCAGGACCTTAAGCAAGTTCAGGCTGCGAACAAAGCGTTTGATAATGTTTTCTGGAAAACAAGTTCACTTGATGAATTAAATGAAAAAATTGATGCTTTTAAAGCTTCATCGCACGCACGCGTGTTTAAAGCAGCTTATGCTGAAATGAAAAAAATCGCCGAATCACCGATGTTAAACAAAAATATCGGCAGCGAAACCGAACCACCGTTACTTGCAGGTTTAGATAACTTAGAACGTTCTATGAGAAAAGCGATTGAAAATGAAGTTGAACATCTTGAATCTCGCTTAACTGTTTTAGCTTCAACGGGTTCGACAGGCCCATTCATCGGTTTATTCGGTACTGTTTGGGGTATTATGAATTCATTCCAAATGATCGGCCAAACTGGTTCTGCCAGCTTAGCGGCTGTGGCTCCGGGTATTTCTGAAGCCTTAATCACAACGGCTATTGGTCTTGCGGCAGCGATTCCGGCGGTGATGATTTACAATCACTTTATTACCGAAATTAAACGTGAAGAAACTCAATTAAATAATTTCAGCTCTGATTTCTTAAACATCGTAAAACGTAATTTCTTTAAAGGTTAATTTTTATGGGAATGAGCACGGGCGGAAATAAAAGCTCAAAAATGGCGATGAGTGAAATCAACGTCACCCCGTTTGTGGATGTGATGTTAGTTTTACTTGTGATCTTTATGGTGACAGCTCCGATGATGCAGCAAGGGATTGATGTCAATCTTCCGAAAACGTCATCTGCAGGTGTTGAGCTTAATGAAGATCCCTTTGTACTTACAATTGATGTAGGCGGTAAAATTAAAATCGCCAGCACACAAGTGCCGATGGAAAATTTAAAAGCCAAGCTTAAAGCTATTTTTGAACATAAGAAAAATAAACAAATCTATATTCAAGCAGACAAAAAAGTTGATTACGGCGTTGTCGCTGAAGTGATGGGCGAAGCTCGCGCTGCGGGCATTTACAACTTAAGCTTAATCACGATTCCTAAGGAGTAATTTTTTTGGCGGATAATCGTGGTTTCTACGTTTCTTTAATTGCACATATTTCGTTGATCGCTTTTATGATCATCAAAGTTTCGTTTTTTACGAAGCCGCAATTAAATTTATCTGAAGCTATCCGTGTTGATATGGTGGGTTTACCTGAAAAGTATAACCCTGCAGAAAAATCAAACGACCTTCCGGAAAAAATCGAAAAACAACCAGAACCAGTTGTTGAACCTAAACCTGAAGAAAAAAAACCTGAGCCGGCAAAACCCGAACCAACAGTAGAAGCGAAGCCTCAGCCGGCCGCACCAGAGCCAAAAGCGCCTGCTAAACCTGATCCGAAAGCTAAGCCTGATAACGATGCCGTTAGCTTAAATAAATCTAAGCAAAAACAAAAAGAAGCTTTAGAAAAACTTAAAAAAATGTCGGCGATCGAAAAAATTCGCCAACAAGTTCAAAATCAAAAAGCGGCGGATGCAGCTGCTAAAGTTTTAAAAGGGCGCGTATTATCTAAAGGTACTTCACCAACGGGACTTGATAAAATTCAATCTGAAAATTATCTGGTACAGTTAGATGCTTTAATTAAATCTAAGTGGGCCTTACCTCAGTGGTTAATTGGTAAACCTTTAAAAACAAAAATCTTAGTTAAAATTCATCCTGATGGTCGTGTGGCTGATAGAAAGATCGTGCAATCTTCTGGAAACCCAACCTATGATGATTACTGTATTCAAGCTATTGAAAAGGCCGCCCCGTTTCCTAAAGTTCCAGAGAAGTTTACGGAAATTTACAGCGAAGACGGCGTTTTATTCGGCTTTCCGGAGTAATGAATACCAGCAAAGGATTTAATGATGAAAAAGTTTATTTCTTTATTTTTAGTTTTATTTTCTTCAATGGCGTTTGCGCAAAATGCGTATATCAAAGTGGGCGATGCCCAAGCTAAAAAAAGCACTTTAGCTTTTCCGGTAATGAACCAATTAAATGCTTCTAAAACTGGTAATCATGTAAAGTTGGCAGCGCAGATTCACAACACAGCGATGAAAGATTTAGAGTTATCGACATACTTTAATATCATGTCGCCAAGTGCTTTTTTAGAAGACACAACAACAACTTCGATTAAATCACAAAGTCTGGATTCTAAAGGTTTTAAATTCGACAGTTGGAAAACTATCGGCGCTGAATTTTTAATTCGTTCATCATTTGCCTTAGTAGGAAGCGATATTTCTGTTGAAATGTATCTTTACCAAGTGAGCGAGAAAAAAACGATCGTTGGTAAAAAGTATTCCGCAAAATCTTCAAACACGGCACAAATCGGTCACACTTTAGCAAATGATGTTTTAGAGGCGTTAACAGGCCATCGTGGCGTGTTCTTATCTAAGATCGTGGCAACAACTGACCGCACGGGTTACAAAGAAGTGATTACGATGAATTGGGATGGCAGTGATCAACAAATGATTACCCGTGATCGCAGTGTAGCGATTGCTCCTAACTGGTCACCGGATGGTCAAAAATTATTATACTCAATCTACACACGCCGTGTAGGTTCAGCGCAAATGAATCTGACTTTATTCCAACACGAATTAAGTTCTGGAAAACGTTCAATCATTTCTAACCGTAATGGATTAAACCAAGGCGGAAGTTATTCACCAGATGGAAAAAACATTTACCTCACAATTTCACAAGGTGGCTCGCCGGATTTATACAAATTAGATCTTAAAGGTGACATCATTACCCGCTTAACAAAAGGCCCATCAGGCGCGATGAATGTTGAAGCTGCTGTTTCTGATGATGGATCAAAAATTGCGTTTTCATCTGACCGCGGTGGCGCACCATCAATCTACGTGATGAATTCTGATGGTAGTGGTGTGAAACGTTTAACCTTTCAAGGTAAATACAACTCAACACCAACATGGTCTCCAGATGGTAAAAAGATTGCGTTTGCAAGTCAGATTGAAAACTACTTTGATATTTTCGTGATGGATGCTGATGGAACGAATTTACGTCGTATTACAACAGCGACAAAACCGAATGGAAAACGTGCAAGTAACGAAGATCCAAGCTTTTCTCCCGACGGAAGATTTGTGGTTTTTACGAGCAATCGCACAGGCACATTTCAGATTTTTGTGACGAGCGTAGACGGAAATGAAGAACGCCGTGTCACTCAGGATTCTTATAACTATTTTAAGCCTAAATGGTCGAACAATCTGGAGTAAAAATAAGCACTCCTAATGGGATCTTGACGATCCCAGAGCCACTTCAGGTATAAAAAACCTATGAAAACACAAGTGGTAAAAGCTAAAAATTCGCAAGTTAATGTTATTGTTTGGATCTACTTATTAGCGTTCGTTTTAATGACTTGGTCATTCAAAACTCACGCTAAAGAAGCTTCAGCGACTGCTAAAGTGGCTGCGGCTCCGGTTGTAACAATCGATACATCTTTAGGTAAAATCAAAGTTAAATTAAATCCAGAAAAAGCACCGATTAGCACAGAAAATTTCTTAAAATACGTTGATAAAAAATTCTACGACAAAACTATTTTTCACCGCGTGATTAAAGATTTCATGATCCAAGGTGGCGGTCACACAGCTGACTTAAAAGAAAAAGCGACTTTATTTCCACCCATCACAAACGAAGCTAAAAACGGTCTATCTAACTTACGCGGTACAATCGCGATGGCTCGTACAAACGATATCAATTCAGCAACAGCTCAGTTCTTTATCAACGTGGTTGATAACCAACGTTTAGACCACAAATCAGAAGACCGTTACGGTTACGCTGTATTTGGTGAAGTTGTTGAAGGTATGGACGTAGTTGATAAAATCCGTGACGTAAAAACTAAAACGGTTGGTGATTACGCAGACGTTCCAGAAAAAGTAATCGTTATTAAATCAATTCGTAAAAACTAATAAGGTATAAAAACATGATCGCTACATTTGATACAAACCGCGGAACTTTTAAAGTTAAACTTTACAACGACAAATCTCCAAAAACTGTTGAGAACTTTGTTGGTCTTGCAACAGGCACAAAAGAATGGACTGATCCTAAAACTGGCGAAAAAGTAAAACGCCCGTTCTATGATGGTTTAGTTTTTCACCGCGTGATTAAAGATTTTATGATCCAAGGTGGTTGTCCGTTAGGAACAGGCACTGGTGGCCCAGGTTACAGATTCAATGACGAATTTCACCCTGAATTAAAACACTCTAAACCAGGTCTTCTTTCAATGGCGAATGCTGGCCCTAACACGAATGGTTCACAGTTCTTTATCACAACTGTTCCGACACCATGGTTAGACAACCGTCACGCCATCTTCGGTGAAGTGACCGAAGGTTACGATGTTGTAGATGCTATCGGTAAAACAAAAACTGGCCCGATGGATCGCCCAGTTGAAGCCGTAGTTATTAACAAAGTAACTATCACTGAATAATTTGAAATTAAAATTAAAAATTAAAAAGGGAGCTTGTTAGCTCCCTTTTTTTATTTCTCTAAATTTAATTCTACAAATGTTGTGTAAGTTGGTCGAAGCGGCATTGTTACCGTTCTTGGTTTTAAGCCGGGAATATCTACTGTCACTGTGACCGGAAAACTCTTGGCAGACCAATCACCTGGATTGATTCGCGTTTGATTCCAGTAAGCATCTGTTGGTTTTACGTTACCTGTTAACTGAACATTTACTTGGTTTGTATCCTGAAAATGTTTAGCTACACGCGAACCCCATTCTTTATAACGGCCTAACTGAATACGGAAATCCTGAAATGGAAATTCACGATTCACTAATGCATCTTCATCGTCGCCAGCGTCTCTGTTTTTTGATTCTTTAGGCCCGTGTTTATAATTAACCTTAATGTATTTTGCGATACCTTTTGTTTTAAATAAATCTTTTGGTGGAACGAAATCTTTAGGCAACTGTAAGTTAAAGCTTAACTGAAAAGTGCGCATTTGATTCATTAAAACCGTTTGCGTTGTGCTTCCGAAACTTTCATCGTTTTTATATAAACGTTCGCGCATAAATTTATAATGTTGCTGGTCACAAGAATTTTCCTGAGCTTCGCAACGTGAAAGATGTGTAAATACAGGGGCATAAGTTGGCTGATCACACTGAGCAGCATCAACACACTTATACGGAATAACGGCCATACCCAGAGTATCACCCATTGTCGTGTGAGTTGTTTCAATCAATTTAAATTCCGGTTCATGACTGAAATACTGTGAATAGTTAAAATCTTTCAGCTCAACCGTCGGAGAAACTTTTTCAGTCACATATTGAGTAATTGAATCACTGTAAAAATAAAAACCTAAACGTGTACTTGGAACGTGAACAACTTTATCAGATTCCCAACGATCACCGACATTTAATCTTCTCGATTTAGATGTGTTAGGTGCAACGCCTGAAATGTTTAACATGTACGGGCTATTCAATTGTTCATATTTAGACATGGCTTTTGCACGGAAGAAATCGAAAATTTTATTTGAAGCTAATGACATATCACGAACTTCAAGTTTTCCGACAGCCATGATTTTGTAAACCAGATTTTGCATCCACTCAAATGGCAACTTATCGTTAATGATATGAGCCATTCCCGATCCCCAGAACGGTGTACCTAGTGTTACAATTGTTTTTACTTTATCAGCAATTTCAATTTGACGTTGATCAGTGCCCGCAATTGTTTTCGCATACCAAAGTGTTGTTACAAGGCCACCTTGTGAGTGGCTGACAATAGAAATTTTATCGTTTTTTCCAAGTGGATTACTTTTGAAATAATCAACCAGAAATTTTTCGAATGATTCAATAAATTGCGGAACATCAGCATCCATTCTGCCCGTGCTGTACATAAATGTTTGCGTCACCACTTCATACTTTGGATCAACATACTCTAAGTGGTTTTTAAGAACCGGTAACATATCACCAAACGTTGTCGCATCACCCGCTAAACCATGCACCGTAAAAATGAAATGTTTTGCCGAACGAGGTGTTTCCGCAGAGGGAGAACGGCCCATCCATTTAGAAAATGACTGACAAGAAAAACTGCCCAACAAGATGATAAGTAGTAGTAAGTGTTTCATAGAGTGCTTATCGTAAACTCTAGTGTGTTAAAAGAGTCTAGAACACTGTCGACCCCTAATTGTCACTTCTCACGATGAGACACCTTAGTTCTGTTTAATAAGATTTGGTAAGCAAGCGGTTTGCTCTATTAGAAGTATAGAAGGAGCCATATCATTATGAGACATTTACAAACTATCGTTACATTCGTAGTTTTATTGACCTCTTTGGCCACCTTCGCTCAAAAAGAGCCGTCGATCTTACAACCAGGTAATTCAAATGTAACAATGACTTTCAATGGTCAACAGGTTGATCCTGCCCAAGTGAACAAATACAACATTGATTCACAGCCTTATAATAAATTATTAATGACGTCTGAATTCACTGAGCGCGTACAACCCGTTATCGATAAAAGCGACATGCCTCACTCTGACCCTAGTTTTTTCAGCCGTTTACGCCAAGAAATCAATAAAGTTGAAATGGAAGAAGCGCAAAAAAACCAAGGCGAAGGTACAGCTCACGTTCTTCGTCATGTAAAAGCAAACTTTGCTCCAGATAGTATTACTTTTGCGATCGCCGGCGGTTTAGTTTATTTCACACAATTACAACTAGTGACTAAATCAGACCCAGCTTTAATGGTTAAACACATTGAATCTTTAAAAGACCCTATCGCACACATTTCTTTCGGCGCGTTCATGGTAGCTAACGGTATTTATATCGATATGAAAACGCGCGGCTTAGACCCAATGACTAAGCAGTTAGCGATGAAAACTTTAACTTATAAAGGTTTGGCTGTCGGTTCTTTCGCATCAAGTTTAACAGCTGACTTATTAGTGACAATGAAAGAGTGTACTAAATCTTGGTTAGCCAATAAAAACGATGCCCAATCACACGCGGCTTGTGATTACTCTTACAAACAATGGACTTTCAGAAATAAATTCGTTCAATATGCTCCGCAAATTTTATCACTACTAGCTGCGCAAAAAGCTTCTGAAGTGGTTGAAGGCGCTGCTCGAATCGGTGGCCGCTTTTTAAAACCAGGCGTTAAAGCTTTAGAATCAATGACTGTGAAATTCTTTAGATTATCAGCAGCTAACATTGATCTAGTGTTCGTTGGCGGTGGCTGGGGTGTTAAAGCGATTCGTTGGTTAGGTAAATTAACAAAATTCACAATGTTCTTAGCGGTCGATCACTATGTCTCACCTCATGTAACCCGCATTGGTAACGACCTTATTCAGCCCCTGTTTTTTGATTTCGATGCTTTAGCCATCAATCGTTATATGTATCGTGGATTTAAGTATGGCTGGGATTCTAAAAAAGCCCAGGCTGCAGATGAAAAATTCGATAAACTTCCGAAA
>CAMLRE010000045.1 GCA_946482355.1 uncultured Bdellovibrio sp. | reverse complement strand
ATGGAGTCATTCAGCGTCCATTATTTTTTAATTCGCGTGCAGTGCTAACTTGTGACAAAAACCCTAACATGATAGTCTATTCACCATATGCGCCATAACAGTATTGAACGAGCTTTAATTGAAAAACTACAAACCGCTATTCAGGATGTAACTCCTGGAGTTGTCGTGCGGGCTTATCATCACGGGCGCATGATCTGTGATGTGCAGGTAGGTCAGACTTATCCCATTTATGATTTGGCTTCTTTAACGAAGGTGATCTTTACTCAGCAAACTATTATGCGTGCGTACGATCAAGGTCTTTGGAATTTAGAAACAAAAGTTAAAGATGTTTTACCTGACTTTGCTTTTGATCAAATCAAGATTACTGAGCTTTTAACACATACCTCAGGCCTTGAATGGTGGAGACCGTTTTATAAAGACATTAAGTTAACTGATTCTTGGCAAGATAAGCGTAAGTGGTTGTTTCGCGAAATCAATAAAACCGAATTAAAACAAACGGGTAAAGCTGTTTATTCAGATCTTGGTTTTATGACTTTAGGTTTTTTACTTGAAGCCTTTTACAAAAAAGATCTTTTGCAAGTTTGGCAAGATGCTAAAAATGATTTCTATCCAACAACTTCAATGGATTTTCACGTTGATAATGTGCCATTGAATGATGTTTCTCAATACGCTCCGACTGAGGAGTGCCCGTTCCGTCATAAAGTGATGCGCGGAGAAGTTCATGATGAAAACACATGGGCTTTAGGTGGTATTTCATCACACGCTGGTCTTTTTGGATCAATTGATGATGTGGCCGCTTTTGGATTAAATTTACGTTCGCAACTTCATGGTATTGCCAGATATAAAATTAAACAAAAGACCGCTCAGTTATTCGCAGCGCGCGCCATCGACCAAGAAGTCGGTGATTGGGCGATGGGGTATATGATGCCATCCATTGAAAACGCAAGCTGCGGGCCGCACTTTTCGATTCATTCAATTGGTCACACAGGATTTACGGGAACTTCGTTCTGGTATGATCCGCGCCAAGATTTATTGGTGGTGGCTTTAAGTAATCGTGTAAACTACGGCCGTGAAAATCGCGCCTACGTTCAGCTGAGACCGCAAATCCATTCTTGGATTTACGAGGCGATTAAAAGAACTATTTAACATTTTACATTCAACAACATCTAAAAGGATTTAGATATGGCTCAATCAAGTTTAAAATCAATCAAACCGGGTTCTCATGTTCATTTGATGGGAATCTGCGGAACAGCTATGGCTTCTTTAGCCGGCTTATTAAAAGATAAAGGGTATAAAGTTACAGGAAGTGATTCTAACCCTTATCCTCCAATGTCGACGCAATTAGAAAGCTTAGGCATTCAAATTCAAAAGCCTTATAGTAAAAATAATTTAACACCAAAGCCAGACTTTGTGATCGTAGGAAATGTTATTTCTGCGAATAATGAAGAAGCGCAAGAGATGGTTAAACTTGATATTCCGTATTGCTCATTACCACAAGCGATGGGTGAATTTATTATCGATGACAGAATTTCGTACGTGATTTCCGGTACGCACGGAAAGACAACAACGACATCGTTAATGTCTTGGGTTTTAGATCAAGCTGGTTTTGAACCAGGATTTTTAATCGGTGGTATTGCGAAAAACTTTTCGCAAAGCTTTAGAAATCCGAAGCAGAATGTTTTTGTTATCGAAGGCGATGAATACGATACAGCTTATTTTGATAAAGTTCCTAAATTTATTCACTACCGCCCACGCAATGTGATTTTAACGTCAGTCGAGTTTGACCATGCTGATATTTACGCGGATTTTGCAGCGGTAAAAGCTGCGTTTTTACGTTTAATGAAGCTAATTCCTGAAAACGGAAATTTCGTGTTCTGGGGTGATGATAAAAATGTTTGTGAAGTGGCCGATCACTGTAAAATTAAAAATAAATTTTCTTATGGCTTTGGTAAATCAAATAGCTTTGTCTGTGAAATCTTAGAAGAAACTGAAGGTTATACTAAATTTTCTGTCACTCATAACGGCGAAAAATTAGCTGACTTTGTAACTACGATGACGGGTCGTTATAATATTTTAAATGCTACAGCTGTTGTGGCTCAAGCTTTTGCAAATCAAATTCCGCTAGACGGAGTTATGAAGGGTTTATCGACTTTTGCCGGTGTTAAACGCCGTCAGGATATCTTAGGTGAGCCTGGTGGGATTTTAGTGATCGAAGATTTCGCGCACCATCCAACAGCGGTTAAAGAAACTGTGATGGCGATTCAGAATAAATATAAATCTAGAAAAGTATTTTCTGTATTTGAACCGCGTTCGGCGACGTCTCGCCGTAAAGTATTTCAAAAAGATTATGTTGATGCTTTTTCTGAAAGTCATGAAATCATTATTGCTGAAGCCTTTGATCAGGGAAAAATCTCTGAAACAGATCGTTTTTCTTCAGCAGAGCTGGTTGATGATTTAAAGAAGAAAAATAAGCCAGCTCATGTGATGGCTTCAGCGGATGAAATCGTTAAATACTTAAAACAAACGGCAAAGCCAAAAGACGTTATTTTAATTATGTCGAATGGTGGTTTTGACGGAATTTATCAAAAACTTTTTGCAGCGTTAGGGTAGATGGCCGTTGAAAGATATTAAGTACTCGCTTTTAAATATCAATGATGAGGCGGAGTTAAGATCTGCCGCTTATATTCATGAAAGTGCACCACTTAATTGGGACTCTCACTACAAAGTGACCGATGACCGGGTTTTATTTTGGATAGATTATTTAAAAAATCTTTCTTTAGGAAATAAAGCCTGGATTATGGTGGCTAAAAATTCTAAAAACGAAGTGATCGGTCTTCATTGGTTAAAGTTAGAAGAAAAATATAATCAACTTCGCGCCAATATTGATTCGCTTTGGGTGCACGATGATTACCGTAAAAATGGGATCGGCTCTGAACTCAAAAAACGGGGTGAAGAGTGGGCTAAAAGCCAGGGCGCAAAATTAATCAGCACCCAGGTTTATTACTCCAACCAAAAGATGATCAATTTCAATGTTAAATTAGGCTTTATTCCTCAGCAAGTTGAGATGATAAAGCCTTTAAAATAAGCACTCAAAATACGCATAGCAAAAAACCGCTTAAATACGTCTATTTAAATTGAAACTTCGTATACCCTTTTTTACACCTAATTATTGGTATTTTTCAGAGGTAAAGCGTGGCTAAAAAAGACGGCGAACTAACACCACTAATGAAACAGTTTTGGGATATTAAATCTCTCCATCAGGATAAGATTTTACTTTTCCGTATGGGTGATTTTTTTGAAATGTTTTATGACGATGCGGTTAAAGCAGCGCCTATTTTGGGAATTACCCTAACTCAAAGAAATAAAAAATCTGAAGATCAAACACCAATGTGTGGTGTGCCCCATCATTCAATCTCTGGACCGATTAATAAACTTTTGGCTGCAGGTCTTAAGATCGCGATCTGCGATCAGGTTGAAGATCCAAAGCTTGCTAAGGGTTTAGTAAAGCGTGCGGTGACTCGTATTTTAACGCCAGGTATGGTTTATGATTCTGATACGTTAGAGGCTTCGCAGAGCCATTACATCACAGGTCTTGATTCTGAATCGGTTAGTTTTATTGATTCAACAACTGGCGAAGCGTTTTACTTTTTAGTTGGCGATTTGAATCAACAATTAAAACTGATCCAAATTCTTCCTGTTGCTGAACTTGTGCTTGATGAAACAAAATACACGGCTGAACAGCTTGAAACGATTAAAAAGTATGTAGCTCTTGTTACAAATTTTAAAGTTGAACAAAAAGTGTTAACTGATGCTCCAGCTTCAGCTGATTTATTACAGCAATATGTCTTAAGTTTGGCTGATGATAAAATTCAAAAAGTTTTACAGCCTTTTGTGCAACGTGAAACTGAACATAGACTAAATCTTTCAACACAAACTCTTCGTCACTTAGAAATTTTTTCAACATACAAGGGTGATGATCAAGGGTCGTTATTTCAAGCCATTAACAGAACTAAAACATCTTCAGGAGCCCGTTTATTACGTCAGTGGATTTTGTTTCCGTTACGTAACAAACAATCGATTGAAAAACGTTTAGATCTAATTCATTTTTTTCGCGAAGATATGTACTTGTTAAAAAAACTTCGCGAGATCTTATCTGGCATGGGTGATATCGAGCGCCGCATGTCTAAGATAGCTCAACCACAATGTAACGCGCGTGATTTAACAAGTCTTGCGACATCAGTGGGTTATGCTTTAGATGCTTTTGATAAATCTAAGAATATCTTAGGCTCTAAAATTAACACGGATGTGTTAAATGCTTTAGTTGATGAAATTAAAAAAACTGTTTTAGAAGATGCGCCGTTAACTTTAAAACAAGGTTTTATTATTCAAAAAGGTGTCTCGAGTGAACTTGATGAATTAATCGAGTTATCAACGAATGCGCAGTCACATATTGAAAAACTAGAAGCTAAAGAAAAAGAAGCGACAGGTATTAACTCGCTTAAAATTCGTTATAACAACGTTTTTGGCTACTACATTGAAATTACCCACTTACATAAAGATAAAGTGCCTAGCCATTACCAACGTAAACAAACGTTAGCCAACGCTGAGCGTTTTTGTACGGATGAATTAATCGAACTGGAGAAAAAAGTACTATCTGCGCAAACTAAACGTAATGATTTAGAATTTGCCATCTTTGATGCGTTAAGAACTAAGGTCTTAAACACAGCGAGCGAATTATTAAAGCTTGCTAGCTATTGCTCTGAATTAGACGTGTTAAGTGGTTTATCTTGGTTATCTTTAGAAGAAAGCTATTGTCGTCCAAACTTCACGGGTCAGGGCGAGTTAAAACTCATTCAGTCTCGTCATCCGGTGGTTGAACAGTTTCAACGTGGTAAATTTGTTGCAAATAACATCACGTTAGATAAAAACGATTGTTATTTAATTACTGGCCCCAACATGGCCGGTAAGTCGACTTTAATGCGTCAAGTGGCTTTAACAGCGTTACTTGCCCAAATGGGATCATACGTTCCAGCGACTGAAGCGACGTTACCGTTATACGATTCTATCTTTACTCGTATTGGTGCAAGCGATCAGTTATCAGAAGGTCTATCAACATTTATGGTTGAAATGACTGAAACAGCTTTAATGTTAAAACAAGCCACACCGAATTCATTATTAATCTTAGATGAAGTCGGTCGCGGAACAGCGACATTTGATGGTCTTTGTTTAGCGCAAAGTATTTTAGAACATATTTTAAATAATGTGAAATCTCAGGTTTTCTTTGCGACTCACTACCATGAGTTAACTTCAATGGATCAGGTGTTTTCACAGGTTAAAAACGTGCACATGAAAATTCATGATCACGGCGGTAATATCGAGTTCTTACATATCTTAAATTTTGGTCCAGCAGGGCAAAGCTATGGGGTTCAAGTAGCTGAGCTTGCAGGCTTACCTAAATCAATCACTGAGCGTGCAAAATCATTATTAGTGAATTTAGAAAATAAAAAAGTTGTGTTAGATGCTCCGGTGAATCAACCGGCCGGTGCGGTTTCGGCAAAAGCTGAGAAATCAGTGAAAGCGACCAACCAGTTATCGCTTTTCGATAAGCCAGCTATTGATCCAAAAGCTGAAGCTTTAATGAATGAGCTAAAACAGCTTTCGATTTCAAACACATCGCCTTTACAAGCGTTAAACCAAATTGCTAAATGGCAAGAGCAGCTTAACTAGCTGTTCTTTGCTGCTATTTTAAAATAGCCACGTAATAACAACCTGAAATTACATTTCCATCTTCAATAGTTTCTTCGGCGAAAGTAAAAACTACTTTGTCTGATTGTCTTTCTAAAGCGAATTTATCAGAGTAGTGCTTTTTAGCATTCGAATTTTCTACATTCATCGCGTAGTTTGCACCACCCGAAGTTTGTGCTGAATAGTAAATTGAAGGGTTTAAATAATCAGGAAAGCTTTTGTAATCCATAACAGGAAGGTTACTAACGCCTGATGGGTTTTTTAATGAAATTATGTGAGACTGTTTGTAGCCATCCGTATTTTTTGAAACTTCGACTTCTACAAGATTTGGAATATCGTATCTGATGCAGCCTTTAGTATTTACATTTTTAACCTGAACCTTGCCTTGAACAATGTATTTACCAGTAAAAGCATCGAAGGGATTTGCAAAAACCTGAGCCGCAAACAAAGTTGTAAAAATAAATAATTTCATAATTCCTCCGATTTTGCGTGACGTAAAAAGGGCAGCGATCGTCAACGCCATTGACGCTAATAACTGTTTTAAGAAGTGGCTGCTTCTCATACAAAAAGATATTTCAAAAACAGTACCTGTTCGGATTTAGAAATAAAAAAAGAGCAGCTTTTAGGCTGCTCTTTTGATTTAAAATTTAAATTAAAAAATTAGTTTTTAGCGTTCTTAGGAGCCTGGTCGTTTTTAGCGCCCGCTTTTGTTCCTACGTGAGTACGCCAGTTGTACTCGTCACCTTTGATGTAGCGGTTAGCCCAGTCATCCCATTTACGTTTAGGAAGCTTGTGAACTACATTGCCTTTGTCGTCGAAAATTTCAGGATCTTTACCGAAAAGCACATCGCCAATTGTTTTTAAAATACCCATAGAATTACTCCAATAGGTACATAGTAACTACATTTTTGGATTAGCGCAAATATCAATGTACTCTAGACCTTTTTCTTCACCAGGGTATTGACCATTTGTAAGCTTATGAAAGCATGCTTTTGACGCAACTTTGAAGGCCTCTTGTTTAGTTTCTGCATTAAATGTAAGCGCAAATGAATCTTTGGCTTTTGGTTTATAAGTGAAAGTCCAATTTTTAGAAGCCGCAAATGAAGTTGAACCTAAAGCAGATACTAAGGCGATAGTTAATAAAGCTGTTTTCATAAGTGCTCCTTTTGTTTAAGAGTAAGCGTATACATAAATACCTATGAAATCCGTGTGCCAAGCCAGTGATTCACCCTGATCCAGTTATGGTGAATAGGGTGGCTTTGACGATTCTGGGGTGTTAGTTTAATAACAGGTGCAAAAGAGTGACGAACACCCGTCTCAAAGTGAGAAATGGCTTTTAAACAGGTACTTCCTAAGGTTTATCAAAATTTTTTAGACCGAAAAATTCTAAATTTAGACATCAGTGAAACAAAAGCCACTTGTGATAATTGCCTGCGCGCGCGTGATAAAAGATTTCCGTACACTTATGAAGCGAATCTAAAATGTTGCACCTTTGTTCCGTTTTTACCTAATTTTGCGGTGGGTGGTATTTTAAAAGAAAAATTAGACGGCTACAAAATCATTGAAAAAATGATCGATGATCATCGTTTTGCTTTACCACTTGGGATATTTCCGGATTTTGATTACCAGTACCGTTTTACCCATAAAAAACAAAAAGATTTCGGTAACCGTGAAGACCTATTATGTCATTATTACGATAAAGAAAAAAATCGCTGTGGCATTTGGGAATTTCGTGGGGTAGTTTGCACCACGTTTTTTTGCCGAAGTGATTACGGAAAATCAGGTCAAAATCTTTGGACTGAAATGAATAATTATTTAAGTTATGTCGAAATGGCTATGGCTGAAGATTGTCTTGTGATGAAAGACTTTTCTCCTCGAGATATCTCGGATCAGCTCGTATTTTTGAATAAAAAAGACTTTTCTAAGAGCGAAAAAACACAGACTGCGCTAACGCCAAAAGAGTTAAAACCTTATTGGAACGGGTATACGGACTATAAAGAATTTTATCTTTCGTGCTATGAGCTTGTTCAAAAACAAACACGTAAATCGTTTAAGGAAATTTTAGGCGAACAAGGGTTGAATTTAGAAAAAAGAGTGCTAGAAGGTTATTCATGTCTATCGAAGTAAAAGCTCAAGAAATGGTTGCTAAGTTTTCTAATATCACTGATTGGGAACAAAAATACGAAAAATTAATTGAGCTTGGAAAAGCTTGGCCCGGTATTCCTGAAGAATTAAAAACAGAAGATTTAAAAGTTAAAGGTTGTCAGTCACAAGTTTGGATTAAAGCAGAACTTAAAGATGGAAAAGTGTATTTCATCGGTGACAGTGATGCGATTATTGTTCGTGGGTTAGTAGCTCTAGTTTTATCTGTGTATTCGGGGCAAACTCCCTCAGATATCATGAAATATGACGCTTCATTTTTAAAGGATATAGGTCTTGATTCTGGACTGTCTCCTTCTCGTACAAATGGCTTATATTCGATGATAAAACAAATTAAATACTACGCTACTGCATTTGCCTATTTACTTTCTAAACAATAGCCCCTACCATAAATTATATGAGACTTATATTATCGCTATGGATAGTGATTTCGTTTACTTTTGCAGCAGAGGCAGGAAGAATCCGCATGCGCAAAGTTAAAGACGCCCCAAAAGTATGTTCGGTTATGGAAGAAGATAAGCTTTTATCTCGTGGTAATAAGCGTATTTTCGGAACATTAAGAAACAGCGTTATTTTAGAAAACGATATTTCAATCGTAAATGATTTAGGAAAAAAAATCTGCCAGTGGCCAACAAACAAATGGCAATCGCTTGGTGATTTATCAAAATATTCTTTTTATATCGATGAGCAAAGAAATGCTCTTTATCCATATATGAAAGCGGACAACCAATATCAGTTTATGAAAATCAGTTTAGATGACTGTGAACTTGGTGAAATGCAAGCCACAGATAAATTAGAACTTCCGAAGTGCGAATCTAAAAAGAAATCGCGCGGCTCTAAATCTAAGCGCAGAGTTGCAAGCAACTCACGTTCAAAAGCCTAGTTAGTATTCTCAAAAAAATGGATTAATGACGCATCGTTTCGATGCGCATGGTTGTGACGAACTTCAAAATTCGTTGCACCTTCTTTTAATGACCGAACAAGCGACCGCACAATTTAAAACTCTCCATAAAAAATTCTTACTTCAATTACCTTTCTGGTTGGCCGCAGGTATCACAGCTTTGTTAGCTGTTGGCTATGCGAAAGTTTTTGCGCACGCAGAAGAGTGGGCTTTACATCAAAGCACAACAACAATTCTTTGGGCCGCGCCTTTAGGAATTATTTTATCTTTTTTACTGGGCCACTTTTTTTCAAAAGAAGCTATTGGGAGCGGTATTCCGCAGATTATTGCTTCAGCTGAACTTGCCGAAAAACAAAGTCCGCTGCTTAGAAAAATTTTAAGCTTTCGCATGATGGTCGTAAAAATGATAGGTTCATGTATTTGCGTTTTGGGTGGCGGTTCAACTGGGCGCGAAGGGCCTACGCTTCACATTTCGGCCGCCGTTTTTTATCAATTAAACCGCTTCTGGCCAAAAAAATTATCAAAGCCCGCTGAAAACCTTATGATTATTGCCGGTGGTTCTGCAGGCCTGGCAGCTGCGTTTAATACGCCACTGGGTGGCGTAGTCTTTGCGATCGAAGAAATTTCAAAAACTCATATCAGTTTTGTACGCACAACGGTTTTTCAAGCAGTGATTATTTCTGGAATTATTTCGCAAATGATTATGGGAAATTATTTATACCTTGGAAAAAGCACTTTAGACGTTT
>CAMLRE010000044.1 GCA_946482355.1 uncultured Bdellovibrio sp. | reverse complement strand
TGTTCGACGCAATGAACCCGATGATGAAGATTAAAATAAAATACCTGGTAAAATAGACCTGATTGCTTGCGCTGAAATAATATCTTCACCGCTGCAAGTTGAGCTTGTACAAACATTTGAGCGGTAGCACTTTTCTTTTTCAGATAAAACAAAGTCATCTTCGCCAGCCACTAAAATGCCTTCAATCACCGAAGAATTCTTTTTAAAAATCGGTGAGCCTGAATTTCCACCATAAGTTTCAAGTTCAGCATTAATCATGTTAAAAGAAACTTTGCGAATAGGCCCTAAGCCAGAACTTTTCATCGGAATTCCACTCGGAAAACCAATAGCTAAAATTTCATCAAATGTTGTTAGCGGTTGTTCGGCTAAAGGCAGTGGTGAATGCGGAAATTCGCGGTCAATTTGCACAATGGCTACATCTAGTTCGGGGTTATCGTTTTCGTAGATAATATTTTTACAAGAAAATATTTTTTCATTCGTTGTACGAATCGGATTTTTGCCATTTTCTTCTAAGACAAAGTCAGCAATAAACTTTGTATAACGGCAATTGTTTTCTGAAATACAGTGGCCCGCTGTTAAAATTAAATCTTTTCCGATCACCGAAGCCGTACAACGGGCTAAAGAGGGTTGATCATAAAAACGTTCATCAGTGCAAAGTTTAAAAGCTCGGCCATAGTGTCTTGGTAAAAATAAAATATCGCCACTGGGCTGAGTAAAAAGATTAGCGTTGTTAATCACAGCCAATGTTCTTTTTTGAACGGTCAGCATTATGTCAGCTGGACTTTCGATAGCAATTTCCTGGCGAGTATCCGTATTGTAAATGACTTTCGGTTTTATGGTTTGGCCAGAGGCTAAGCTTGCATAAAATAGAATTGGTGCCAGTAAATATGACTTCATGTTAAAAGCCTAACAAGATATCTCAAGCTGAGACAACATAAAACGGAAAACTCTTTAGAATCCATGGGTTACGCCGATAAGTATTCTGTGAATTCACGTTGGCTGGTTAGTTATTTAAACTACAAAAAAACTGCGCTCGCATTTGTGTTGGTTTTACTTAACACGATCTTTGCTTATGCCATCAACGGAAGAACCACGTATCAAGCCCGCATTGTTAAACCTGATGGTTACCCCTTACAAGCTTCTAGCGTAAATTTTCGTTTTACAGTTTTAGATCAAAGTGGATCTTGCGTCATGTATGTCGAAGATTACGCCGCCATCAACATGACAGATACTGGTGGTTTGATTTCTTTTCCTTTAGGAACTGGAGCACGAGCATTTCCAACAAGTGGAACATCACAAACTTTTCAAAATACTTTTGATAACTCGATCACATCTTTTGCCTGTCAAACAATGGGTATTTATAACCCAAATCCGACGGATACACGTAAGATCGTGATGCAATTTAACGATGGTAACGGTTGGCAAACACTGCCAGCAATGTCGATCAATGCTGTGCCTTATGCGATGTTTGCCACGCGTGCGGATAATTCGCGCGCACTCAATGGAAAAGCTGACACGGCGTTTGTTGAGTATTCGGCTTTAAATGGTCTTGGTTGTGCGGCAGATCAGGCGATTAAATATAACGGAGTCAGTTTTTCTTGTATTACCGTTGGAACCAGCAGCACGCCTGTCACCTCCTCAAGTGTGATTGCAGCTTTAGGTTATACTCCGGCGCAAGGTGCAAGTTTTACCTCACTTGATTCAACGGTGAATTCTGTTTCAAGTGCAGTGTACTCAGTTTCTTCGACGGTGAATGGTTTAACGAATTCTGTGACAAGTTTATCAAATTCTGTAGCAACATCGTTTGCGGCGATCACGTCATCACAGTGGAGTACTTCAGGTTCGGCTATTTATTATCAAGCGGGACAAGTTTCGATTGGCACAAGCGCAACACCATCAACATCTTATTCACTTTTAGTTTCTGGAAGTTTACTTGTGAGTGGTGCTGGCAACGGTGTCGCGGTTTCGACGAACAATGCTTTAGCTCACTTTCGCCAAAGCCAGGTTGACTCGTGGCCTGCAAGTTCGACAGGTTTTGAGTTTTCAACAGGGTCAGCGGTTACAAGAAAATTTTATTTTTACAATCGTTCAACGTCAGGTGCTATTCAAGTTTTAGTAGATGGCGCAGTCGGTGTGGGAACGACTACGCCCGTGGCAAAACTCGATGTTTCAGGCAGTATTCGTATCGGTATGGAAACTGCGACCTGCGATGCAAGTCTTGCGGGTACATTACGCTATAATTCAGGAAGCGTTGAATACTGTAACGGAACATCTTGGTCACCATTCGGTGTAGCTGGTGCGGGTATTACAAATATTAACGGTTCAACTTCGGGTTCACAAACTTTTGCAACCGGAATTACCGGAACAGTTTTTAATATTTCATCTGCAAATGGTGTGCACACATTTAATATTCCGTTAGCAGCTTCAAGCTCAGTGACTGCTGGTCTTTTGTCAAACGCAGATTATTTAACTTTCACAAATAAATTAAATGCCACTTCAGCGGCGGTGATTTCAGCTCTAGGTTACACACCATTAGATAGTTCTGTTTCTGGAACTTACGCTCTAAAGGCAAATAACTTATCTGATTTAGCATCAGCAACGGTAGCTCGTACTAACTTAGGTTTAGGTTCTTTAGCTACATTAAACTATTTAGATTTAAGTTCGTCATACGCCTCGGGAACTTTATCTATCGCAAGGCTTCCGGCTTTTTCTGGTGATGCTTCATCATCAGCTGGATCAAATGTTTTAACATTAGCTTCAGTTGGTGCCGGTGTTACAAGTGGCACGCAATACACAAAAGTAACAGTTGATGGTAAAGGCCGTGTTGTAAGTGGTGCACAATTATCATCTTCTGATATCACTTCAGCTCTTGGTTTTACACCCGCACAAAGTACAAGTTCAACTCAATGGATTACAAGTGGTTCGCAAATTTACTACAATGCAGGAAGCGTAGGTATTGGTACGAGCGCACCGGCTGCGATGTTAAATGTTGTCAACTATAGTGATCAAGATTTATTAACCCTTAAGGCTGTGCCTTCGCAGAATGCAGCTTGGCTTAGAATTACGGATTCAAGCGGTACGACACGAGCTTCGATTATGCCAAATGGCGGAATGCCGCAGCTGGCTTTAGGCTCGGTAAATACGATTCGTTTAATGGCTGAATATGGCGGAGTTCACGAAGTGCCAGCAGGTGCGGCGGTTAGTACGGGTAATAATTTATCGATAATGAATAGCGGTAATCCGGGTATTAAAACCATGGCCGGTTATTTTAACGGAACTATTTTTTATTCAGCTTGGGAAATTGCCAATGTGAGCTCTGGATTTGGCAGTTTACTTCTTATGAAATCGGGTGGCTATGTTGGTATTGGTGCTTCGGCTCCAACAGCTAGGTTACAGCTTGGATCTGGTACAACAACAGTTGCACCATTAAAGTTAACATCTGGAACTTTAACAACTACAGCGCAAGCCGGTGCTATCGAATATGACGGAAGTAATTTCTGGTTCACAGATGGTAGTGGCACTCGCCGCACGATCGTGGGCGATTCAGGTAACGGTGTTTTTGCCGGTGTGAATTCTTTAACCTCATCGGGTAATATATCAGTTGTACCGACAGGATCTTTTATCGTGTCATCAACAACAGCTTCAACGTCATCGACTAACGGAGCTTTAGTTGTTAAAGGCGGCGTTGGTATTGCCGGTGATTTAAATGTGGCTGGTGTTGTAAGTTCTGCTTCGCAAATTAAAGCCACAGGTTACCGCGCAAGCCAAGGTGTACCAAATGCGGCTGATTCTTCAACAAATGGTTATTCATTTGGTGCTGATGGTGACACAGGTATGTTTTCACCTGGTTCGGGCGGCGCAAACGGCGTTATTGCTTTTTATAGTAATGATAGTGAAAAAGTCAGAATTAATTCTCTCGGTGTTGGTATCGGTACATCATCTCCAACTCATGTGCTTGATGTTGTTGATAACGGTAACGATGCGGGAATGAAATTTACTGAATTTAGTAACTCATACGCGGCAGATTTTAGAGTCTATCGTGCGCGTGGTACACAAGCTGGTCCTACAGCTCTGCAAAACGGTGATGTTATCGGTGGATTACAATTTTACGGCTATGGAGCTGCAGCGGCACCAACCGCTCGTAGTGCAGCGATTGAAGCTGTGGCTGCGCAAAATTATTCTGCAACGGCGCGCGGGGCTGATTTAGTTTTTAAAGTCGCGGCCAGCGGAACGACATCAACTGCAGAAGCCATGAGAATCGCAAATAACAGTAACGTCGGTATTGGTACTGCCACTCCGGCTTATAAACTATCAGTCTACGAGCCTTCAGGTAACGTTGTTCAAAATATTGAAAGTGGTAATAACGGATCAACTGCTTACACTCGTCATTCAGGCAAATCTGCAGCCGGCGTGGCTCGCACCTATGGAACTGGTCTAAATATCAGTGATGGTAATGCAGGCTATGAAGTTTATGATTTCACAGCTGGTGTATCGCGCATGTTTATTAATACATCGGGTAATGTCGGTATTAACACAACAAACCCAGGTGCAAAATTGCATATCTTAGGTGGTCAGGCTTTAGAAAATAATTCAGCCAATGCCTCTGGTCCAAATATCGCATTTTGGAAAAACAGAAATTACGGCGCCACGCAAAATGGCGATGAGTTAGGTTATCTATCTTTTTATGGTCATGATGGCTCTACAACTCTTCGTTCGGCTTATTTAATTTCTCGTGCTGATGCGGCACCGACGAGCGGATCAGTTCCTGGTAGTTTACAATTTTTTACTACAACTTCAGGCAGTGGTGACAGCACTGAGAAAATGCGTATCGGCTCAAATGGTAACGTCGGTATTGGTACGACAAATCCAAGCACGACCTTAGATGTGAATGGATTTATCACAACGGGTATTGGCACATCACAAATTGGTGGTGTGTTCGGTGCAAATCGCGGTCTTGTGCCTAATTCAGGTCTTATCGTAGCTGGTAACACGAGTTCATCAAATGGCGGTTACGCCCAGTTTTACGGAACTAACTCTGTAAGCGGTACCGATGATCGTCGCGGTAGTGTAGATATCGGAAGTTACACAGCTGGTGGCGCCCCAGGTAATATTAATTTTTACAATTACAATGGTTCGGGTTGGTTAAGCCGAATGATCATTCAAGGTTCTACAGGCTATGTCGGCATGGGTACACTGACTCCATCAGCGAACTTACACGTTTTTGCGCCGGATACAGATGTGGCAACCATTGCAGCTACTGGTTCAGCTCAGGGATCGGGAATGCTCTATGTCGGACAATCTACAGCTTATGGTGCCGGTATGTTGTATAACGGTGATGATTCTCCGGCTATGTTAGGTAGCAGTGATGATGTGATTTTTTTCCGCCGTGATAATGGTACAGATTATGAAGTTTTTAAATATCGTTACAATTCTGATAATGTTATTTTTAACGGTCGCGTAGGTATTGGCACAGCGGCACCACAAGGATCTCTTCATATCGTAACTGCTGTTTCGCAGGTCAATGCTCCATCAGAGGGTATTTTCTTAGGTAAAAGCGCTGGTGACGATTACCAAATTCAGTTAACTCAAACGGGTGGTAACCCGCACATCGATTTTAGCCGCGGAACTAACACAGACTTTGATGCGCGTATTATTTCGTATGAAGATAATTCTTTAAGAATAGGTACTGCCTCAGCTTCGTCTTTATTAAACTTAAAAGGAGTTAACGTAGGTGTTGGAACAACCACGCCAGCAAGTAAATTTGAAGTGCGTGGCGGTAATACCTTTATGGAAGGTAAAGCGTACGTGTATTCTAACTCTGGTTGGGGAGCTGTGACTCCATCAATCAGTTTAGCGATTGGTGATAACGATACGGGTCTTAACTGGGTTTCAGATGGTGTGTTGCAGGTTTACGGTAACAATGCGGTTCGTATGCATTTTGCGATCGACGGAAATACCGGTTTAGGAACAACAACACCGGGTTATAAACTTGATGTGAATGGGACAATTCGCGGATTTGGTATTACAGATTCTTCAGATGCACGATTAAAGAAAAATATAATGCCGCTTGATTTTAGTTTAGAAAAAATTCTGCAAATTGAAGGCGTAAGTTATAATTGGATCGATAAAGACAGATCACCAAAAAAACAAATTGGTTTTATCGCGCAACAATTAGAAGAAATTTATCCAGAGCTTGTTGAAACAGATAAGCAAGGCATGAAGTCGGTGAACTATTCGCACTTAGTAGCACCGCTAGTTGAAGCCGTTAAATCACTTTACGCAAAAATAACTGGTGTTGAGCGCGAGATCGCTTCCCTTAAAGCTGAAAACGAAGAATTAAAAACGAAGGTTAAAGAATTCGATGAATTAAAAGCTTATATCTGTAAAAAAGATCCTGAAGCTCCGAACTGCAAACCTGCGCAGTAATTGTTTATAAATAAACTTACCAAAGATTTTTTCAAACAAATGTTAGAGTTTTTATTTATTACGATCGTCTAGAAAACGGGGTAAACAAATTGCCCCGGAAGCCTTGATCCCTAGACTCGAGGGAATGAAAACAAAGCATATATTTTTACTAGGGTTTACTTTAGCGACTTTATCAACTGAACAAATTTTTGCTTTCTCGCGCGGAAAGCCTTTCTGGGAAAAACGATCATCTCCATCGAATTCGGCGCAACGTGCACCCGTGCAAACTCCCGCAACATCAGCTCCTCCCGTAGTTTCGCAAACACCACCGGTTGTGGTGGCGCCACCGACGCCAACACCGCCTCCAGCGCCTGTGCCAGCACCGATTTCAGGTTACCAAGAGGGTGATATTATTTTTATTCAAAGCCAGTCTTCACAATCTGCAGCGCTTCGTGAAGCGACCGGTTCGGTGTGGACGCATGTGGGTCTTTTGATAAAACAAAGCTCAAAATGGTACGTGGCTGAAGCAATTGGTCCTGTGGTTAGTACGCCGCTTAGTGAGTTTATCGCACGCAGTAAGGACAAAAATTATGAGATCTACCGCTTTCGCCATTTTGACCCGGCTACAATGCGTTCTGCGATGTTAACCGCGATTCAAAAATACAATAAGCCGTATGATATCTATTTTGAATTTTCAGACACTCGTACGTACTGTAGCGAACTGACTTATAAGGTGATGTTAGATGTCACCGGACAAGGATTAGGCCGAGTGCAGAAAATGCGTGATATGAAATTAGATGGGCCTTACGTGAAGGCGCTTATTCAAAAACGTTTAACCGATATTGGTAAAGAGCTAAATCTAGATGAAGATATCATTACACCAGTCAGCCAAATGTTAGATCCTGACGTCATTTTGGTAGAAAAAAAGGACTAACCTTTTCGGGTTAGTCCTTAATGTGAATAAATGTGCTGAATGCGCATTTGCTAAATTGTACTCACTTTATCGGAATTTTTAACAGTTGCTTAAGACTTTAAAAATTCTTTTCAGTTACGCAATTGAGTGTTTGCAACCGCTTATTCGTTGTAAAACACACCTGGAATAAAAGCGCTCAGTTGATTGTATAAGCGCTCGGCAGCGGTGTTGCAATCTTCATTCAGTACGCGGATAAATTGAAAATTCGGAATTTTACTGTTGGTTAAAGTTGTAACGTCTTGAGAGTTGTTGTCACCATCAAATACGTCTTGTTCAACGGTAATACCCATCAGTTCAACTGATCTTAATTCGTAGCTGGCATCGGTACAAATGCTGTATTTGAAGTATTCAAAGCTCATGCTGGCAAGGCGTGGGCCTTCGACTTTACCGTTAATTAGAATGTAGGGATTAAAGGCCATTCTATCCGGTGCATTTGTGTTTTTGTAAGTGAAGGGGTAAAACGCTTGTTTTTCAAACTTCGCTGCTAAGCGCGACGGAAACCAAATTTTAATACGTTGAGAAAAATCAATGGGGTCAATGGACTGAATATTTGGTGTGAACAAGTAGCCAGTGTGAAGACGAGATTTGATCGCCGATTTTTCTACTCCCGGTGAGCCGATTTCTTTTTTAGGAATAATTAAAATGTAATTTAATTCATGAAGAAGTAACGCCACACGGTTTTCTTCATTCATTTGGTACCAGTACAGAAGATCAATCAAGATGACATCGTTTGTACGGGCCGCAACCTGGTAATAAGGGCCGGCAATAATTGATTCAACCGGGATATCACTTAAACGGTAGTTAACAAACATCCAGCGAACGTTTTCAAAAGCAGAAATTAAAGCTTCAGCGTACACGGGATCAAGCTCAGCGATTTCAGTAAGTTTTTTGCTAAAAAGTTCTAGTGTCGTTGGCGGCATACGGCTTGCGTAGTTCAGCGTTCTTGCGCGGAAGTAGTCGTAAAAGAACTTACTTGTCACCGGCTTAAATACAGGCTCTTCAGCAATGCCTTGTTCGGCTAAATCTAAAAGATAATATTTATCGTTGATTTTAATGGCGTTACCGCCGTTACCTACGTGAACGGGTCCGGCGAATGTTACCAAAGAAGTTAATAGGGTTGTAAGTAAAACAAAACCTTTCATCTATTAGGGCCTTTCTAAGCTGAAAAAATTAACTGCTAACGAGTAAATCTCTGTTGATGGGTTTTCATTATAATATTTAGTGCTGAATTCGCTCATAAAGTCGCGAATCATTTGTTTTGCACCATGCATCTGATCTTTCGAAAACGAAATAACCAGATTTTGAAATTCTCTTTCTAAGACCGGTTGTGTAGCTACACTTTGCGCAGCTTTTTCTGCAATCGATGCGTGATACTTAACAATCGCTTCAGAAGGAATATCGTTTAAAGTCTGAACGCTTGAGGCTGTTCCTGATAAAACACCATTATCGTTTTGAAGAATTTTTAGATCGCACAATTGTTTTACAATTGTCGTCGTCAGGTCGAAAGAAATTTTTAAGATTTCTACCAGTTGATTTACAGTTGTTGCACGTTTAGTTGAAACAAGTTCGTAAATAGCAACATGACGCCAGTGATTGATTGTATTTAACGGATCTTGGTGAACCACTACCGAATTCGCAAACTTAGAAATTTGAGAAAGTTTTACGGCGGCTGCAGCCTTCTTTTTTTTGGCGCGGGCAAAACAAGTGTCTACGCTTGTTAAAAACTTTTGCTTTTCATGGTGAGTGAGTGTCAGGTTACCTACGATTTTTTGCGCCAGTTTTTCAGAGATACCACGTTTTCTTGAAAAGATCTGAGAAAGAGTTGAATGATCGATATCAAGGTGGCGCGCAAAAACGCGCAGCGAGTATCTTGGGTTCTTTTCTTTTTTCTTATCAAATTCACGTTGCAGAATTTGTAAATAAACTTCTTGTTGCATGGTCTAAAAGTAAACTGGCAATAAGTGAAAACTGCAAATTGTTTTTCTGCGTAAATGAGATTTTTGCTAGGCAAATGCTGACAAAATAAACACTATGGAAACATTATGGAAAAATACGCAAAGCTTTGGTTACACCGCGGAATTTATGTAACCGACAAGCGCGTGTAAAATGAATTCATATGTTCTAGCAAGTTTTGGCTAGATTTCCGATTTCAATCAGCGCTTTTTCGATTTCAGAACTCCA
>CAMLRE010000043.1 GCA_946482355.1 uncultured Bdellovibrio sp. | reverse complement strand
CTTGAAAAACTTTTGCAAGGCCGTCAGGTTAAAACGGCCACAGCTGAAAGCGGTGAAGAAGGTATTGAATACCTGATGCAGCATCCAGAAATTGAAATTGTTTTAATGGATATGGTGATGCCAGGTATGGATGGTTTTGAAGCGGTCGAAGAAATTAAAAAAAGAGAAAATCTTAAAAATATTCCGATTGTGGCCTACAGTTCAAAATCAATTCCAAATGCCCGCGATAAAGCACTGAGCGTAGGCTGTGTCGAGTACATTGAAAATCCTTCTGAAGGAAACCGCATCTTAACTATTATCAGCGATATTTTGACCTCTTCACAACAACTTGAAGGTGAGCCAGAAAACACTGAAGAAAATTATAACTTTCAAAATAATAATGTGGCGGCATCGCAAGAAAAAACTCTAGAGGGCCGTAAGATTATGTTAGTTGATGATGATGCCCGTAATCTTTACGCCACAACAAGCTTTCTTGAAAACCAGGGAGCTACAATCGTAGCGGTGAATAACGCACCAGAGGCTGTCGAAAAATTAAAAGAAGACCCGTCATTTGAGTTAGTGTTAATGGATATCATGATGCCAGAGATGGATGGTTATGAGGCCACAAGACAGATTCGCGAATTTGAAATTCTAAAAGATATACCGATTATTGCGGTGACGGCCAAAGCTATGCCCGAAGACCGGGAAAAAGCCATGACATCTGGCTTTGACGATTTCGTGGCCAAACCAATCGTAAACGAAGAGCTTTTAATGATTATTGAAAAACATTTACCACAAAAGAATTTACAATGAACCAAACTAAGAAGGACGCCGTAAATATTCTGATTGTTGATGACCGCCGGGAAAATCTACAGGCGTTAGAAGCTGTTTTAAGCGGTGAAGATCGAAATCTGGTATTGGTCAGCTCGGGAAAAGAAGCTATCCAAAAACTTTTAAACGATGAATACGCCTTAATTCTTTTAGATGTGATGATGCCGGGAATGGACGGCTTTGAATTGGCAAGGCTTATAAAGACCAGAGAAAAAACGCGTAATGTACCGATTATTTTTTTAACGGCTATTGCCACAGATGTGGAACATATTTTTAAAGGTTATTCGGTAGGCGCCGTTGATTACTTAGCTAAACCCCTTGAACCAGAGATCGTTAAAGCCAAGGTCGCAGTCTTTATTGAACTTTATAAAAAGAATAAAACCATCGAGCAGCAATCTGAACAATTGCATAAACTTGAGATCGCCGAACTTAAGCGCTCTGAGCAAGAACGCATTCAAAACCTGATGGAATCTATTCCGCAAATGGTTTGGACGTGCAAAGCCGACGGAAAAATGGATTATTTTAACAAGCAATGGTTTTCTTACACTGGTTTGTCACTGAAAGATTCATTGGATGAAGAAGGATGGCTTAAACCCATTCAGTCTGAAGAACGAGATGGCTTTAAGACGAACTGGAAAGAACATTTGTATACGGGAAATGTTTTTGAGTCAGAATGCCAGTTGCAGCGAATGCAAGATCAAACCTATCGGTGGCATTTGTTGCGTGCTATTCCCATCAAAGATGGAGCTGATCATATCACCGGGTGGGTAGGAACATATACTGATATTGAAGATCAAAAGAATGCCCAGATCGAATTAAGTAAAACACTTCAGACTCGCGACGAATTTTTTTCGATCGCTTCGCATGAACTGAAAACACCGATCAATTCTTTGGGTTTAAAAATGCAAATTCTTGATCGCCAAGTAAGAAAAATACAAGATGATGTGGTTCCCAAACAAATGGTTTTGGATGCTGTAACGTTTTCTAAAAGCCAGATGGGCCGCTTAGTTTCTCTGATTGATAATCTGCTGGATATTTCGCGGATTAGAATGAACAGACTGACCGTTGATCCGACACAATTTGATTTTGTTGAGCTTGTCGATGAAGTGGTTTCTCGTATGGAAGACCAGGCCCGTCAGGTTGAAAGTTATATTACCGTTAATGCTGAAGGTCCTATCGTAGGCCAATGGGATAAACTGCGTTTAGAACAGTTGATGGTCAATTTAATTTCAAATGCGATTAAATACGGAAGTGGTGAGCCGATTAAAATTACAGCCACGGCAGATAAAGAAACGGTTACCTTAAGAGTTAAAGATAATGGCGTCGGTATTTCACGCAAAGACCAAGCTCGTATTTTTGAACAGTTTGAGCGGGCATCGCCGACCGGAAATATTGCAGGCCTGGGGCTTGGGTTATATATCGTAAAAAAAATTATCGAGGCTCATAAGGGAACTATCCGACTTGAAAGCGAGGTGGGGCGTGGATCAGAATTCATCGTCGAATTACCAAGAGAAAATGCCGACATCAAAACCGATGCCGGTAAAAAGCGACCACCTGAACCAGAGTCAACCCTCTAACCGATTACTCATTATCGATGATGCTCTTGAGATGCACTCTATGTTAAGAACATTGCTTTCTGAAGAGGGTTACGTTGTTCATTGTGTTTCAAACGGGCAGGCGGCCTTAAGATACCTTCGTTCAGTTGAAGAACTGCCAGGATTAATATTTTTAGATTTAATGATGCCGATTATGGATGGCTATGAGTTTCGTGAGGCGCAGTTAAGCGACCCGCGCTTAGCTAATACGCCGGTTGTGATAATCACCGCTGATGGTCACATCGAAAGTAAAAAAAATAAAATACAAGCCGTAGATAGTATCAGAAAACCCATCGACGTTGATGTCATGTTGCAAGTGGTTGCCCGTTATTTAAATCATGGATAACGCTTCAGAAGAAATCAAAAATTTTATTCTGGATAAGATCACTTCGATTGAGCAAATCAGTATTCTGGTTTTGCTTCAACAAGACCCGCAAAAAAAATGGACCACCGCTAAGATCAGTGAAGAGCTTCGTAGCGCCGATCTGGCTATCGAAAAAAGATTAGAAGATCTTTACTCGGCCGGGGTTTTAAATAAACCCGATAGCACAGAATTTAGTTATAGTCCGGTTTCAGAAAAAATTAAATCACTCATCACTAATTTAATAGAAGCTTATCAAAGGCGCCCAACATGGGTGATAGACCTGATCTATTCGCGCCCAATAGATGCCATTCAAGCTTTTTCAGAAGCCTTTAAAATCAGAAGGGAGAAGTAATATGATATCAGTCGTTTATTTACTTTGTGCCTGCACCAGTGCTTTGTGTGCGATTCTTTTGTTAATCAAATACTTTCAAAGCCGGCAGATCTTTCTTTTTTTAAGCGGGCTTTGTTTTGTGGGCTTTGCTGTAAATAATGTTCTTCTTTTTATCGACCTGGTTGTGCTTCCGAACACGGATCTTTCTATTCTTCGAACGGTGCCGGGCTTAATTGGAATCGCTTTTTTATTATGGGGATTTGTATGGGATTCGGTATAGATAAGATGTATTGGTTTTTATCGGGAGCGATTATGCTGGGTTGCGGAGTTGCAAGCCTGTTCTTTTTTAAGTTCTGGAAAAAAACACATGATCGTCTTTTTATGTTTTTTGGTGTGGCCTTTGCGATTTTGGCCGTCGAACGTATTGTCTTACTTTTGATGAGTGAAGGAAGTGGTGAAAGTAATGCCGCTATTTATTTAATGCGCCTTTCGGCCTTTGCGTTAATTATTATTTCAATTGTTGATAAAAATCGCCAGGAAAGTTCTTAAATAATTATTTAAGCGGTAATTCAACCGTAAAAGTTGAGCCTTTGCCAAGTTCACTTTGCACACTGATCGTTCCACCGTGGGCTGTAACGATTTCGTGAGTGATGTAAAGACCTAATCCTAAACCGCCATACTGTTTAACTGAAACAGCTCTTTCAAAACGATTAAAGATTCTTTCTTGGTCTTGCGCGGCAATGCCAATACCACTATCTCGAACTGATAAGATTGCTTTTTTACCGTCAGTTTTAGTTGTTATATCAATAGGTTTGCCAGCGCCATATTTAATGGCGTTGGTAATAAGATTTGTAACAACTTGTTCAATGCGCAATCGGTCCCATAAGCCAACCACAGCCGCATCAGGATGAAGAATAATGGGGGAGTTAGCTTTAGTTGATCTAGACTCTAAAGCTTTGGCCACTTGCTGAACTATTTCTGAAAGATTAACTTCAGTTTTTTCGACAATTAAAACACCCGCAGTCGCCCGAGAAACATCAAGCATATCTTCAATAAGTTTTTCAAAACGGTCTAACTGCTGTTGTGAACTGTTCATCATAGTTATAAATTTACCGGTTTGCGAAGGTTCAACATAACCCATAAACTTATTCAGCAGTTGAATTTGAAGACTTAAGGCTGTCAGAGGTGTTCTTAACTCATGAGCCGCAATAGAAATAAAATCATCACGCAGTTGCAACGCTTTCTCTGCCTCAAGACGGGCCTGTTGTTCTTGCCACAGGCTTTTTTGAACTTCTTCGGCTTTCTTTTTATCGGTGATATCTTCAGAAATACCTAATAGAAATTCAGGTTCGCCATTTTCATTATAAATGGGAACTTTTTTAGTATGCAGAAGCCGTTGGCCCTTAAATTTAGTTTGAATAGGCTCTTCTGGAATTTCGATAAGGCGTTTATGGTTTAAAACATTCCGGTCAATAGAAGTGAAAAATTCGGCTTCTTCTTTCGGAAAAAAATCAAAATCGTTTTTACCAATCAGGTCATTTTTCGAAAATCCCAAAAGCTCTTCACCGGCTTTGTTAAAGCGTGTAAAGCGCAGCTCTTTGGCTTCTTTGATAAAAATCATGTCAGGAATATTTTCAACAATGGTATTTAAAAAAACGTTAGCCTTATTGGCATCGGCCGCTTGTTTTTTGATTTCAGTAAGATCAAGTAATCGTGCAAAAACAATAAGGCCATCATCGGTTTTAATTGGAATTAACACTAATTCAGCCGGAATTTCAGAGCCATCTTTACGAAGGGCTGTTATTTCAGTGCGGATAAGACCTGCACCAGAAAAAACTTTTTTTACATTTTCTTCAGCTTCAGCGCGAAAAGACGGGGCAACTAAAATCTGTGTGAATGATTGGCCAAGAACTTGTTCTTTTTTCCACCCGTGGGCAAATTCAATTTGTTTGTTCCATTCGGTGATAAGATTGTTTTTATCAATTGATAGCAAAGCTATCGGAGCGTTATCGAAAAGCAGCTGAAATTTATCAGACTGGTTTTCGAGTTTAGCCATGGGATACTCCCTCGTTATCGGCGCACCACTTTTTTATGACATCAAAAAGAACTTTTAAATTTACGGGTTTTTTAAAGATATTTTTGGCCTGAATGTTTTGGGCTTTATCTTCAAAAGCGCTCACAACCACAAACGGAATCTGGGATAGTTTTGGATCTTCGGCAAGTTTCGCCGCAAAAGTCCAACCATCCATCACAGGCATCATTAAATCTAAAACAATAAAACAGGGATTTTGTCCACTTTGAAGAAGATCAAGCGCGATCTGGCCATTTTCAGCCGTTGAAACCACATAACCTTCGTATTCCAGTGCTGCCTTCAAAGCTTCGCGAATACCATCATCGTCGTCGATAACTAGAATGTTGCTCATACTTTAAGGTTAATAAGTCGACGCTTGTTTAGTCAACCCTCGATTGGATTAAGTCTCAGATTTGATCGTTTCGATAAGATTACGGATATTTCCTGACGAAAGCGTGCTTATTGAAGGAACGAGCTGTGCCACGAAATGGAGGTCGTGCCAGTGGGCGGTCAGGTAACAAGGTACATATGATAATCACAGCAAAAGCTGATAAAAACTGTGCGGTGGTAGAAATTTCTAAATAGTAAGCTCTGAATAAGACCGTTATTATCAGGGCCAAGCTGAATGCGGCAATGAACGCTATACTATTAAGTTGTAGTTCAAAGCGACGAATAAAATGATCAATCTTTTGTGATTTTTCATAAAGATAGTTCAGATTATTTTGGCTCATATAGCTTTCAACTTCGCCCGGAGACAAAAATAAAAAACGTATTTTTTCTTTTAGACCGTTTAATTTGAAAACAGCAGCTACGTTTAAATAATAAGTGTAAGTGTTTTCCCAAAAAGTGTTTTCAATGGTGTTCGGGTGGGTTAAACCGAATTGAGCCGTTTCAGTTTCTTCTTGAAAGGTGCCAAAAAGCTTATCCCAAACTACAAAAACAGAACCGAAGTTTTTATCGATATAAATCGCATTACTGGCGTGATGGGCACGGTGATGCGAGGGTGTAATAAATATTTTTTCTAAAACACCCAATTTACCCACCGAATCCAGATGCGAGAAAAACTGAAATAAATAAAATACGGTAACTACCGTAACAAACATTTCAGGCGGAACACCGATAAAGGCCAACACTAACTGCGGAAAAGCTAAAAGAAAACTGGCATACCAAGGGTTACGAATACTGACAGATAAACCAAACTCATCACCAGAATGATGGATCATGTGATTTGACCACAGAAAATTATTATGATGGCTAAAGCGATGAAACCAGTACGTATTGTGATCCAGTACAATAAAGGCCAAAATAAAGGTGAGGGCCGTTGCCGGTAAATTAAAGAGGGCAAAACTATTATAAAGTTTAACGTAAATGGCAAACAGGCCAATTTGAATTAACGCATTAATAACTTGCTGGCCCATACTGAATTTAATATTTTTTAAAATAAACGATAATGTCTTTTTCTTTTTTTGAATGTGTTTTGTGTACCAGAAGTCTAAAAAAATGCAGGCGTACAGAAAAGACAAAGCTAAGATAATAGTTAATAAGCTTTCCGATTTCATTTTAAGCTCCTAATTCTAAAGTTTTACTAAAAGTAATATGAGTTTTTGATTTAACGGCGCCAAAAGATTCGATAAAAGCTAACATTTTTTTATTAAAGCCACCGATCCAGTTAAGTTCCATTTCAGTTACATTAAGGCTACGAATATGTCTTCCGACAGCGGCCGCTAACATTTGTGATAATCCAGTGCCTTGGTGTTCAGGTAAAACTCCAAACCCCAGACCGATAGCTTTTTGTGTCGGTTTTAGTTTTAAACGTAATAACAGTTTAAGCTGATAGTAAAAACTCCAGCGGCCATTGAAATCTTTAATATGCTCTGAAATTTCAGGCATAAAGATGGCAAACCCCACAGCTTTTTGGTTTTGAAAAGCCAGCCAGATAAAATCTTTGTTAATTACAGTTTTCAGTTTTTTAAAGTTACGGCGATTTTGTTCCGGCGTTAAAACTTTAAAGCCCGGGGTTTTGCCCCAGGATTCATTGTAGATATTTAAAATGTGCTCCTGGTATTGAATTTCTGGAATATTTTTAATCGAGCAGAAAGTGTAATTGCTATTTTTCTTATTCTGTTCAATTCGCGCTGATAAAAATTCGGGAACATCCGCAACTAAAGGGCGATGATAAGAATACTGCTGGTATTCCTGTACGTAGCCATTGGCTTCAAATAATTTTTTATAGTAACGGGCATGAAAGTTTTTTCTAAAGCCAGGAGCTTTATCAAACCCCTCGACAAGTAATCCCCAGTAAGAGTCTTTCTCAGCGGGATGAATAGGACCATAGATTTTTTGAACGTTGAATTGTTCAAGCCATCTTTCAGCTGTTTTAAAAAGTAAATAAGCGGCGTGAGAATCATCGACACATTCAAAAAATCCGAGGCCCCCATTTTTTTCGCTTACAGAACCTACACGTAACTTAGAATGGGTAAAAGCGACGATGCGACCTACAGGTTGCTGGTTCTTATACACGATCCAACGTTCAATAGCGCCGTCTTGAATTAAAGAAAGTTCTTTCGCGAATAAAGCTTCACAGTCAGCGTGAGGAGCTTCAATCCAGGCCGGGTAGTCCGCGTAGATCATTCTCGGAAGAGAGTGAAATTGCATTTTTTCTTTTTGTGTTTCAACCGTTTTAATAAAGTAAGTGTTTGTCATAAGCCATGGTCTAGTTGAGTTCGAAAGAAATGGCGATTAATGTCAGTGACAGTTTTGAGAGAAATTTGCTACTTTGGGGTTATGGCGAACGTGCAGAACTCTAAAGAAGAAAAGTTTACAAAGGTCGCAATCTCGGTAATCCGCGCTTTAAATGTGTCGGTCGGTCATGTCAGTCATTCTTTTATAGCCAGAGATTCAGGCGTTTCACGGGCATGGATTTATAAATATATCGGTTCATCTAAAGAAGAATTATTAAAATTCGGAGTTAAGTTTTTCGGTAAAATGTTAGCCGATATTAAAGGTCCGATTACGGTTGCAAAAACCAAAGCAGAATTTAAAGAACATATTCTTTTAGCTACCTGGGAGATTATCAGCGAATTTTCGACCTATCCGGATTTGACTCTTCTTTATTTTAAACACTGTGGACAAAAAACAGTGATTGGTAAAATGATCGATGAGTACGAGGCTGTATTTATTAATGAACTTAAAACAGCGCTCATTAAGTTATTTAAACGCAAACCGCAAGAGGCCGAGCTTATGGCCGAGCTTATTATGAGTTTACGTATGGGTATTGTTCATCGTTACACGGTTAAAAATTTATCTAAAACTTACAAGATGATTGATATAGATCGTGAATTAAATCATATCTTCACGTTTATGAAGAGATAAAATCTATTTCAAGCGGCGTTTTCGCAAATAAAGCACTACAGAAATAATTAAAATAACCAAAAGAGCAAAAAGCAGTTCAAACTTAAAAACCAAAGCACTTAGTTTTTCGATATTCGTTCCGATATTATATGACAGAGCCATTAAAGCCACTAAGTACACAGCGGTTGACAGGGCATTGAAAAAAAGAAATTTCAAAGTCGAAAACTGAACTAATCCGGCCGAAAAATACAGAAACGTGCGCACTAGAGGCATAAAACGAACCAAGAGAATATATTTTTCTCCGGATTGTTTTAAAAGAACGGTCATTTTTTCTATTTTATCGGGTTTCAAAAACTTTTGCGCAAAAGACGACTTTAAAACTTTAGGGCCGTATTTTTTAGCGACGCTAAAATTAATCAGGTCGCCGATAAGTAAACCTGAAAAAATGCAGACAAAGATCGTAGGTAGGTCATAGAATCCTGTGGCCGCAGCTAAAGCGGTCACAGTAATGACCACTAAATCAGAGCTAATAGGAAAGTAGCAGCCACTCGCAATGAGAGCTAATGTCAGGATCGAATAAAATTCGAAGCCTTGGTGGTCTTGAAGAAAAAGAAGTATTTCTTGCACGTTGAAATCAACTATAACATCAACCGCTGACAAAATCCCGAAAAAACTGTCACCTGGAAAAATTGAAAACGTAAAAGTCTTGGCTTACAAAAAGCCCACTTATGAAAAATATTTTAAAAAGTCTTTATATATTAGCTTTTAAAAGTCAGAATGCAGTTCTTCAGGATTACCTGAATTTTCAGTCGGTGATAGATATTTTTGCCCACAAAGCCAGAGCCGTTAACTATTATAACCAGTTTGAACATGCGGCCGAGGCTATAAAAAACAAAACCCGTTTTGTGATTGATCTTCAAAAATTAAGTCAACTTGAAGGTACGTCTTTAGGATTTAAATTATATAGTCATATTCGTGAACTGGGTGAAGGATATGATGAATTTCCAAATTTAAACACCAGTACAGATTACGATTATATTAATACCCATATGTTCGAATCGCATGACGTGTGGCATGCACTCTTAGATTTAAAAACAACGGT
>CAMLRE010000042.1 GCA_946482355.1 uncultured Bdellovibrio sp. | reverse complement strand
GTCATCATTTGTGCTAATTGGCCGCCGCCTAAAATTCCTATCTTTTTTCCGATAATCGCCATACATATTCATTATGCAGTTTAGTTTTCCGTTATGTCTAGCTCCAATGGTGGGATTATCCCACGTAGTCTTGCGAAAAATCGTTTACGATTATTTGCCGCAAGGTCAGGAGACTATTTGGCCGACCGAAATGTTAAATTCACGCCGTGTACCTCAGGAAAAATTAGGCTTTACCGCTGAAACTTTATTGCATGAAGGTGAACGTAATCTTGTTCCGCAGATCTTAGGTAATGATAAAGAAATGATTCAGTTAACTATTCGTAAAATGATCAACGAATGGGGAGACATCAACACGGTTTCGGGTATTGATATTAATATGGGGTGCCCTGTGCAAAAAGCCTTACGCCACAACTACGGCGTAGCTTTAATGGGTGATCTTAATTACGCAGCTCAAGTTGTAGAATTTGCGGCCACAGCTTCGAATAAACCGGTATCAGTAAAACTTCGTGCCGTCGGCAGTGATAAATCAGTTCCTGAATTAATTCATTTTGTTAAAACATTACGCGATGCCGGTGCACAGTGGATTACACTTCACCCGCGTACTGCAGAACAAAAACGACGTGGCCAAGCTGACTGGAATCAAATCACTGAACTTAAAAAAGCTTTAAATATTCCAATCATCGGTAACGGTGATATTCAAACGGCTGATGATGTATTTTCAATGTTAGAACAAACAGGCTGTGATCTTGTGATGTCGGGCCGTGGATTAGCAGCACGCCCATGGATGATGTGGCAAGTGGCTTACCGCAAAGGCTTAACAACTGAAGTACCGCCGATGACTGAATACGAAGAGGGCGCTGAATACGGTAAGATGCTTTTAAAATTTATTCACTTAAGCCGTCATTATTTCTGTGAAAAATTGGGCCATAAACCTGACTACGCTTTTCGTAAAATTCAATTCTTCGTGCGCACAACGCACGTATGGCTTGAATGGGGACACCCCTTAACTTCAGAAATCAACCGTTCACAAACTTTCGAAGAAATGATCGAACGAGTAGAGAAGTTCTTTTCTCAGCCACATAGAATGGTTCCGTACACGGAACTTCGTCAGTAAAGAAAATAGTTAGAGTTTAATTTCGCTCTGTAGTTCAGGCAACAATGTTGCCCGAAACCCCGAGTGTTAAAAAATCGCTCTTGTTTTCAGTCCACATTGTGGGCCTAGCTCAAGAGCGAATATTAGGGTGACCAAATTACGATAAATGTTGGATTTGGCGCGAGTTTAATGACGAAGATTTCTTCGCAGCCGCGGCCGCAGCAGCGCCAGACTTTTCGTATAATCCTTTAGCGATCGCTTGTGATTTCATAAACGGTGGAATATCGCGTTTTTTTGCGCCATCGCAGAAGTCAGCCTTGATAATATCAAAAGCTTTATCACTATCATCAGTGCGCATCACGATGTAATCATAGGCTTTTTCAGATAAATTAATTAACGAAATCGAGTGTGTTTCTGAATATTTCTCGGATAAGTAATCAACAAACTTCATAAAGTTCCAGAAGAACGATCCTTCAAAAGATTTCATCCAATTCATAAACTGTGGAAAGTCGCCGCTATTGGCGTATAAATCCCAGAACTTCGCAAAGCGGTTCATTAACTGCAGCGTTGAATAATCCATCGTCGAAGTTGAAAGAATCTGAAACGGAGAAAAATCCTGATAACGCATTTGAAAGCTAGATTCATGGCGGATAATCGGTGTTCCTTTTAAGCGCTTTAAAATACCCACTTGGATTTCGTGGGGTCCCATAGCCGCTAAGCGGTCAAACCCTTCGCCAAAGGATTCAAGCGTTTCGCCAGGAAGACCTACGATTAAGTCGGCGTGTGTGTGAACATGAGTGTTCGTATTAATGTAGTTAAAGTTTTCAGCCACTTTAACTAAGTCATTCTTACGAGACACGTTAATAGCCACTTGTGGATTTAAAGTTTGAATACCGACTTCAAACTGTAAACTTCCAGCCGGAAATTCTTTAATCAAGTCACGAATTTCAACCGGTAAACGGTCAGGTACCATTTCGAAGTGTAAGAATAAGCCTTTATCTAAGTGCTGTTTGAAGAAATTTAAAATCTTCGTAGAAGTTGTAGGGCTTAAGTTGAAGGTGCGATCGACAAACTTAAAACAACGTGCTCCGCGCTCAATCAGCTTTTCAAGATCGCTCAAAAATTGATCCAAGTTAAAGCTGCGCACTGATTTATCTAATGAAGATAAGCAGTATTCACATTTATACGGGCAGCCGCGCGACGCTTCGACGTAGATCACACGATTAGCAATATCGTTATCACTATATAGATAGTACGGAAGGCGTAACTCCGGCAGCGGCGGTAAAGCCCCGCGCACGATTTTCAGTTGAGTATCATTTCCGCTTAAATGTTCACGGCAGAACTGAGGAAAAAGTAAATCTGCTTCGCCACAGATAATATGATCAGCTAACTGATAAAGACGTTGGCCTTCGGTTTCAAAAGAGACCTCGGGGCCTCCCAGCACTAACTCGATATCTGGCGCAACCTTCTTAAGAATTGAGCAGACCTCGAAAACCTCTTCGTTATTCCAGATGTAAACACCAAAACCTACAATTTTAGGGCGGTAAGAAAGGATCTTTTCAACGATGTTGCGAGGGCTTTCTTTAATAGTCCATTCGATCATCTCGGTTTGATCGGTTAACTCTGCCATCTGAGCCAAGATATAGCGTAACCCAAACGAACTATGCTGGTAGGTAGAGTTCAACGTGCATAACAGGATGTCTTTTTGGATTGTCTTGTTTTGGGGTAGGCTCATGCGGCCTTAGTTTTAACGAATCCCTCTAAGATATCATAGCATTTTTTGATTTCTAAAAAACTTTCATGGCATCCGCCACTGTCGGGATGGTTTTTCAACGCGGCAAGTTTATAAACTTTTTTCAACTGTAAAAGGTTGAAACACTCAGGAAACAGACGGTGAGCCGCTAAGATCGGAAGTTCCAAAGCATACAGTAAAGTTTCGTAAGCTTTGAACTCTGCTTGGGTCATGCCCTGTGATTTCAATTTGAAATTCTTAGTTGTTACAGTCTTGTAAGAGTGAGAATACGATGAAGTTGAATGATTTTGCACTCTTAGCATAGGTATCTCACCTAGTAAATTAGAGAGAAAAGCGGGTTCCAAAGTGCTAGAAACCTCTGTGGAAAAAGATGTTTCAGTCTCGTTTTCAGAGCTAATTTTCTCTAAGATTTCGGCGAAGGAAACGTCTCTCATAGAGACGATATCGGGATAAATTCCCCGATTCCAGAGTAGAGAAATCGTAATCCCCCTCTAAAAAAAGTGAAAATAAATGTTTTTTTCTCTCGACAAAGGGTTTTTTCTAGACTTATGCTTAGGAACATCGACTTTGATATTAAGACGGAAGTTATAGTGAACGATTCATTATGCTTCAGTCATAAAGATACAAAAACAATGCCTTAACAATACCTTACGGAGGGATATAACATGGCAAAGAAAACAGCGAAAAAAGCTACAAAAAAAGCAGCTCCTAAAAAAGCTACAGCAAAAAAAGCAGCTCCTGCGAAAAAAGCAGCTCCTAAAAAAGCAGCTTCTAAACGTAAACCAAACGCAGCTTTCATGAAAGCTTTAACTCCATCAACTACTTTAGCAGCTATCGTAGGTTCTTCTGCATTACCTCGCACTGAAGTTGTTAAAAAATTATGGGCTTACATCAAAAAGAACGGCTTACAAGATTCAAAAAATCGCCGTAACATCAACGCTGACGAGAAACTTAAACCGATCTTCGGAAAAAACACAGTTTCTATGTTCGAAATGACTAAACTTGTTTCTAAACACTTAAAATAAGTTTTAGTATAGTTTCGGCGTAAGCTGAGATATAAAGAGGCTAACCTTCGGGTTGGCCTTTTTTTTTGCTCTTTGCCGGAGGCGAAGCAACATACAAGAGGCAAAATTTTCAACCCCTTTGCTAATTTCCCCTCTGAGGAGTATAATTTTCCCCATGTCTAAATCCTCAAGAACTCCGGTTCCTTTAACTAAGGACGAAATCGAAAAAATGCGCGTTGTCTGCAAGATGGCAGCGAAAGTCCTTAACTACACAGCCAGCAAAGTTAAACCGGGAATTACAACTCTTGAGTTAGATAAAATCGCTAACGATTACACAGAAAAACTGGGCGGCACTTCAGCTTGTATCGGTTACTACGGGTATCCGTTTGCCACTTGTATTTCGGTGAATGAAGTGGTGTGCCACGGGACTCCGTCAGATTATGTAATTAAAGAAGGCGATATTTTAAATATCGACGTAACAGTTAAAAAAGATGGTTTCTTTGGAGACACGTCTAAAACGGTTATGGTGGGCAAAGTTTCAAAAGAGGCTTCAGACCTGGTTGATGCGGCTTACAACGCCATGATGATCGGTATTGAAGCGATTAAGCCCAATGGTTACACTGGTGACATTGGCTTTGAAACGAACAAATACGTTCAGCGCCGCGGCTACACGACGGTTAAAGAAATCGGTGGTCACGGTATCGGTAAGACTTTCCACATGGACCCCTTTGTTCCGGCATTTGGTAAACGTGGTAAAGGCGAAAAAATCATTCCATGGACATGCTTTACGGTTGAGCCGATGGTAAATGAAGGTGTTGAAGACTTTGACGAGTACTCAATCCCAAATTCTGAAATTAAGTACTACATCACTTCAGATAAAAAATTATCAGCTCAGTTTGAACATACAATTCTGATCACTGATACAGGTTACGAAATTTTAACTTTAGAATAAATTAAAAAAAGAATCTTAAACACACAAAAGGTCGTGCTGAAAGCACGCAAAAAGGACCGACAATGAGAACACAATCTACTTCTGGAAAAAACAAGACAGCCGCTGGTAAAGCTATCGCTGCCGCTGTTGCAAAAAACAAATCTCAAGCAAAAGGTAAGGCCCCTAAAAAAACGGCTGGTCCTGACTACCGTGTTTGTAAAGAAGCAATGGAAAATCCAAAAGTATTCGCAGAGCTTGCTCGTTGGGGCCGCGAAGAAATCAAAATCGCTGAAAAAGAAATGCCAGGCTTAATGGCTTTAAGAAAAGAATTCGGCAAATCGCAACCATTAAAAGGTGCTAAAATCGCTGGTTGCTTACACATGACAATTCAAACTGCAGTGTTGATCGAAACTTTAACTCACTTAGGAGCTGAAGTTCGTTGGTCTTCTTGCAATATCTTCTCGACTCAAGATCAAGCTGCTGTAGCTATTGCTGCTACTGGCGTTCCGGTTTTCGCTTGGAAAGGTGAAACTGAGCAAGAATTTAACTGGTGTATCGAGCAAACTATCGAAGGGTGGGGCGCTGAAGGTTACAACATGATCTTAGATGATGGTGGTGACTTAACAAACATGATGCACGAGCCACGTTACGCTCACATGTTAAAAAAGATCTTTGGTCTTTCAGAAGAAACAACGACTGGCGTTCACAACTTAGAAGTGATGCTTAAAAATAAAAAATTAAAAGTTCCAGCAATCAACGTAAATGATTCTGTAACAAAATCTAAATTCGACAACTTATACGGTTGCCGTGAATCTTTAACTGACGCTTTAAAACGCGCAACAGATGTTATGATGGCTGGTAAAGTGGCTGTTGTTGCTGGTTACGGCGATGTAGGTAAAGGTTCAGCGCACTCTATGCGTGGCCTTGGTGCTCGCGTATTAGTAACTGAAATCGATCCAATCTGCGCCTTACAAGCGGCGATGGAAGGTTTCCAAGTTGTTACAATGGAAGAAGCAGCGCCAATCGCTGATATCTTCGTAACAGCTACTGGCTGCTGCGATATCATCACTGAAAAACATTTCGCAAAAATGAAAGACAACGCGATTGTTTGTAACATCGGTCACTTCGACATCGAAATCGACATGGCTTGGTTAAACAAAAACTCTAAGATCCGTGAAATCAAACCACAAGTTGATGTTCACACTCTTAAAAACGGTAATGAAATCGTTGTTCTTGCAAAAGGACGTTTAGTGAACTTAGGTTGCGCTACAGGACATCCATCTTTTGTAATGTCGAACTCATTCACTAACCAAGTGTTAGCGCAAATCGAGTTATACACGAACCGTGCAGCTTACAAAGATATCGCGATCTATCGTTTACCTAAACACTTAGACGAAAAAGTTGCGGCTCTTCACTTAGGCCAAATCGGTGTTAAATTATCGAAATTAACTTCTAAGCAAGCTAAGTACTTACACTTAGACGAGCAAGGGCCATTCAAACCGGAACACTACCGTTACTAAAATAGGTTTACTCTGCGTTGCTGCGGATAAGGCATACACTTGTATGGCCTTATCCTTGCGCCTTGATTGAACCTATTTCGGAGATATTATGATCACTCTGATTTTTATTAGTTTATCGATTCTTCCTTTAAGCGCGCTGACTTTTGGCGCGCTTTTTTTTCACAACAAAAATAAAACGATTCATATTCTTTCGTTCTTAGCTTTTGGTTTACTGACGATGTACGTGGATATGTACTACTTCCACCGTGCGTACCAAGTCTCGTTAACAAACGGGCAGTGGGGGCCAGCAGCCGGCACTATGGGAATGTTCTCGGTGTTTGCGACGTTGAATTCATTTGCGTTTGGTTTATTAGGATCTGCGGTTTATTCACTTTTTAGCAAGGTGACTAAAAAGCAAGATACATACTCGAAGCTTTCTTTTGTGAAGATTGCGGCTTCGTTTGTTTTAGCAGCTTCTACGGCTACGTTTATGATTATCGATCACCATAAACAATCAGCTAGCCAAAAGATCATTGCTAAAGCTTCTGGTGATTTAACGCCTGAATTAGTGAATGAGTTAATCCAGCTAGATCAAACTTCTAAAGACAAAACAATGATTCAAACATTATTGATGAATCCGAATTGTCCAGAGTCAGTTTTAAAAGACTACTCGCAAAAAGAAGAAGTGGTTTACCGCGCAACTGTTTTAAAGAACCCAAATGTTCCGCAAGAGGTTGTAAACCAATTAGCTTCGGATAAAAACGAAGTTGTTCGCTACCATGTGGTTATTAATAAAAAAGTAACGACCGAAGTTTTAGAGCAGTTAGCAAAAGACCCGGCGAAAGATGTTCGTAATAAAGCTCAATCTGAGCTTGAGAACAGAAAAACGAATTAAGTAGGTAGGCTGGCCGCCCGCGGCCGTCCCTTTTTCGGGAGCAATGTGCCAACCTTCTGATTGTTGAAATAAAAAAGGCTGTGGATTCACAGCCTTTTTTTATTTTTTAGATTTAGAAGTCATAACTATTTATCAGTTTTGATTTGATCTAAGTAGTATCGTAATTCGCCGATACTTTCGCGAATATCGCCTAAAGCGCGATGAGCATTCTGTTTACGATATATTTTATCATACTTGTTGTTAAAGATAATTTTCCAAGAGCTTACATCCAACATTCTGTAATGAAGACGTTCTGCGATTTTTGGAAAATACTTATCAACAAATAAACGATCTTGCGTGATAGAGTTGCCAGCCATAATAGGCTTGAACTTTTTGTCTTCTTTCCAGTTTGGAAAGTGACGGTCGATCATTGAAGTAATATGAAATTCAACTGAGTCTGGCTCCATACCGTTTGGTACAGCGGCTGTAAGGCCTGAGGCACCGTGATGTTCAGTATTCCAGGCATCCATCGCATCTAGGTACTTTTGCGGCTGTTTAACCACGGCTTCAAAGGTGTCTAGTTCTTTAAAATCTAGATCGGTGATAATGCAGGCACATTCAATAACGACTTCTTTGTTTACATCAAGACCGGTCATCTCCATGTCTAACCAAAGAAGTTTAGAGATTTTATCTAGCATGATTATTTCTTTTCAGCTTTAGCTTCTGGGTATTGAACTTTATAAGTATCGCCAGCTGATTTAACAGCTGCATCTAACGCTGCTGTATCTAAAGTTTTACCTTCTTTTAAGCGTAAAGAGATTTTGCCGATTTGTTTTTTGCTATCAACAACAGTTACACCACAAGATTCAAAGTTTTCAGCTAACTTAGGGTCAGCACATACTTTTTTGCTAATCATTTTAGTACAAGCGGCACAGTGTACGCCTTCAACCATAAGGTCAGTCGTCGCATCTGATTTTGCTGCTGTCGCAAGCGATAAAGTCGCAGTCAAAGAAATAAGAGCAAAAATAAGCTTCTTCATTGAGGGGTCTCCTTCGAAAATGTATGAAAAACCCATTATGAACTAAAGTCGGCTCACAGGGAAACGGGAATTTCTCCCCAAGATATGATTTTATTGCTATTTTATTACGCAGCACTGAAAAAACAGTTTACTTTAACCCGCGTTTTCCATAAATTAACTCCACTACGAATTAAATACTTAACGGAGTTGTAGTTAAGTTGGTTATAACGTCCGCCTGTCACGCGGAAGGCCGCGGGTTCGAGTCCCGTCAACTCCGCCATTTTTCTCTTTAATAAATTTACATACTTAGCTACGATTTTTTTTGAGTCTACACTCAACGGGTCTCAAACTTTTTTGATTTAAACTACATTTATAAGGAAGTTTTTCGTGTCATTAACTTGGTTGCCGCAAGATGAAGTAATTGTTCCAAAGATTAAGTTCTATGAAGTTAATGCTGATTTTATGAAAGCACTTTCGCAATCTCGTTTTCCGGAAAATCAAATTTCAACTTCAAATTCACAAATAGAGAAGATCCAAATGATGATGAATTGGGCCTACAATCTTTGGAAACATGATGGCGGAAATGATCCCGGAACAATGGATCCAAAAGTTATATTGGAAAGAGCAATTAAAGGTGAAAATTTTAGATGTGTTGAATATTCTATTTTAACGGTTTCAGCAGCAATAGCTTTAGGTTTAAATGGAAGAGTCGTGGGATTGCGAACAAAAGATATGGAGACTGCAGAGTACGGTGCTGGCCATGTTGTAGCAGAAGTTTATAATTCGGATTTAAAAAAATGGGTTATGGTTGATTCTCAGTTTATGCTTATTCCCGTTGTTGACGGAGAACCATCTAGCGTATTTGATTTAGTTAAAGGCGCCGCGGAATCTAAAAGAATTGAATTTATTGATATGACTGGAAAACGTATTCAGCATCAAGAGTATTTAAATTGGTTAAAACCATACCTTTATTATATCGCTATTCGTATTGATCAGCGTTATGGATTAAATACTGAAAATTTTGATCAAATTATTTTGGTTCCAATGGGTGCAAAAGTTCCAGAAAAATTTCAGAGAAGGCCAATTGCTGGTAAGGTTTTTCCTGTATACTCTCCTAAATCGATTTATGCTGATTCTGGTCCGCCATTTTCTTCTTAAATAATTTCAAATACAAAATATAGATTTCCGGATACGATTTTCCCAATGAAACTCAACGGGATTAAAACTTTTCTCAAAGGTCACAAATTGTGATTCAAATATTTCTGACATTTTTTAAACTTGGATTAACTTCATTCGGCGGTCCGATTGCACATCTTGGTTTTTTTCATAATGAATTTGTCGCAAGAAAAAAATGGATGAGCGAACATGAATACGCTGATCTGGTGGCCTTATGTCAGTTATTACCTGGGCCGGCCAGCAGCCAAGTTGGAATGGCGATCGGTTTTTATCGCGGTGGAATTTTAGGTTCCATCTTAGCGTGGATAGCATTTACTTTGCCTTCGGCTTTATTATTGGTTTTGTTTGCGCTTAGCTTAACATCGCTATCTGGTGTTTTAGGTGATAAGTGGCTTCATGGTTTAAAAATCGC
>CAMLRE010000041.1 GCA_946482355.1 uncultured Bdellovibrio sp. | reverse complement strand
ACTAGAGCACAATGCCTTAAATCGCACAGTGTTTGCTGAAGGTGCACTCAAAGCCGCAAAGTGGATTGTCAAACAGCCTGCGGGTTTATATTCTATGGACGATTTAATGAAACCAACCCCTTCTTCAAAAAGGAAATAGTAAATGAAATTCTTTATCGATTCAGCTGATGTTAACGAAATTAAAATGGCCAACGAGCGTGGTTGGGTTGATGGTGTTACAACGAACCCTTCATTAATCGCAAAATCAGGACGTGATTTTCACGAAGTGATTAAAGAAATCTGTAAAATCACAACAGGCCCGGTTTCAGCAGAAGTTATTTCTTTAAAAGCTGATGAAATGGTTAAAGAAGGCCAAGTGTTAGCAAAGCTTGCTGATAACGTGGTAGTTAAAGTTCCAATGTGTGAAGACGGTATGATCGCCGTAAAAAAATTCACAGCTATGGGAATCAAAACGAACGTGACGTTAGTTTTCTCTGTAGTTCAAGCCTTACTTGCCGCTAAAGCGGGAGCAACAATGGTTTCTCCATTCGTTGGCCGTTTAGATGATATTGGAACAGATGGCATGAGCATGGTGGCTGATGTTGTGCAAATGTATCAAAACTACGATTTCACAACAGAAGTTTTAGTTGCTTCTGTTAGATCACCAATGCATATCCAGCACGCCGCTATCATGGGTGCCGATATCGCAACGATTCCTTTTAAAGTTATGCAGTCAATGACTGGACATCCGCTGACTTCTAAAGGTATCGAGATGTTTTTAGCTGACTGGAATAAAAAATAGTCGCTTAATAAAAGAGTGAAATATTTAAGCGCGTTTTTATTATTCATCTTTTTATCAGGCTGTCAGACAACAGCCTTTTATATTGAGGATTCGAACCTTCCGGTTCCAGAAACGCGCAAAGTCGTTACGGCCATCATCGGAAAACCGCGAGTCATAAGCCTTAACGGCCGCGAACTCACTTCAAGTTTTCATGATCGTAAATTCGAAGATCTTGATGAAACTAAAAAAATTAAAGCTCGCTACTACACTAAGGTCGTGATCTTAGGCCCGCGCAGACCTTATGAAATCAGCATCCAGGTTACAAAAGAAGTCTTAGACCTTGAAACTATGACCTTTGTCGATCAAGGAATCGACGAAGGTCTAACTATGAAGCGTGCCATTGAAATCAAACGCGCCCTTAACAAAAGTCTCGATACTTATCAGGCCGTTGACGCCGAAGAGGTCTTCTAAATATCCTATTAGTAGGGAGTGCTGAATTTGGCCTACTTACTAGCGTTTATTTTACCTCTAACTTTTTTCTATTCACCGAAAATAGAAAAATCGAATATTGTGATGGTCACAAAACCATTAACAATTACTCAAGAGCGTAACACTCCGGCTTACAACCTTTATCAACAATCTCAGATTATTCAAAAGAATATGCAAATGGCTAAGCAACAACAACTTCGTGAGTTGGCTAGTCAAAACCGCACAGTTCAACTTTCGACAGAAACAACTGAAGAAGTAACGGCTGTGGCTTCGGTCGCTGAAATTAAAATTGATAAAGCTGAACTTCATGCTGAAGCTGACCGCCAAATTCAAGCTTTAGTAAATGCTCAACCGCAATCTTCTGTAACACCAGCATTTACCCAAACATCTGAAGGTGCCGTGATTCGCGGTAACTTTGAATTAAAAGACGGTGTTGGTATTGTTGATCACTTAGTTGTTTTAAAACGCGTATTCGAAGGTCAGTCTATCGAAGTGGGCCAAGTTGATTTACGTGCAGGCCTTTACCAAATCGCGGTTGGCGCTTTTGAAGGTGAAATCGTAGCCGAAGTCAAAGACCGCACAGGTATTTTAATCGGTGAAGATCGCCAAAAAATTTATAACTTAAAACGTGCGGGTACTTTCTTTGAGGGTCCAACATTACGTTTAGGCCGCCCTTCAGCTTTTGCCTTAAATGGCAGATCAGTTGACTCAAGAAAACTGTCTGATAAGAACTTACAAGCCAGTTTCTTCTCTGGTCATTACGATCTAAAAAAAACCAGTGACGTCTATCCCAATGTCGCGAGACATTCGTCAACGCTGGGCTTTATTAAAGATTCAACAGGTGCCGTAGCTTCAACACTTTCTGTTCGTTCAGCGGCTGATAGAAGTGATACTGTTTTATTCTCTCGTAAATGGGTCGAAGGCGCTGTTGACTATTTATCTGAACAATTACAAATTCAATACCTACCTGAAACGGGAATTATCATCGGCCGGATACTTGTCGATGGTAAACCGGTTCAAGGTGCTCAGGTCATGATTGAAAACCAACCAGGACTTGAACCTTACTACTTAGACCAATTTTTAATTCCTCAGCAATCGCAAAACTACTCGTCTGAAAACGGATACTTTATTATTCCTGGCTTAAACGAAGGTGTTTATGAAATCACGGCCTACATGGGTGATCGTCGTTTAGGAACCCAACAATTCTTAGTGGCTTCAGATACTGTAAGTTACCAAGAAATCTATTCATCAGCGATTCCAACATCAGTGATTGCCAGAAGTTTTGATTCATTCACCGGCGAACAAATCATGACTGAATTGTTTGTGCCAGGCCAAAAAGATATTATTAATTTAGAGGGTGAATTAGTTCGTTACCGCCATAATTCACAATACGGTTTAACTGAAGTTGTAAATCGCCCATTAATTCGTGATTACGCAGCTTATGTGTATATTCAAAGTCTTTCAAAAGACCACTTACATTTACCACAGGTTAAAGAAGCTTTCTTAGAATATGTACAGGCCCAATCACAAATTCAGATTGAACCAGAAACGTCTACATTTGTTGGTTTTACACCGAATAATTTCTTCGATGTTCACGTAGCTACAGAAAACTTTAACCCAGCTCATATCGTTTATTTCGATCAGGCAGGTAATATCGTACCAAAACAAATTGCCGGCGGCGGATTTGTGGCGTTTAACTTAAAACAAGGTATTCAAGAGTTAATCTTACAGGATCAAAAAACTGAAAGAAGCTTTTCAACAGTGTTCTACAGCCGCCCTTCAGTTTTATTTGTTAGCCATTTTGCTGAATAAAAGTTTTTACTTTTTCTTTAAAGAAATTTCCGCGCTCTTCAAAATTTTTAAATTCATCTAAGCTTGTACCACCCGGGCTAAGTAAAACAACATCCGATGATTTTGTTTTTTTAAACACGTCATCTAGCGCATCATTTAATTTTGCAAAATACGGGCGATCTGACATTTGCATTTTTGTACGTGCTAATTCTCCGCAAGCCCCAAAAAAGATCGGCTGAATTTGTTTTTCTTTATGCAAAACCTGTAACTCTTCCCACGGAAGGTTTTTATCCCTGCCACCAAGAAGTGAATAAACTAAACCGCTGCCAGCTTTTTCTTGCGCAGCTTTTACCGCCACTAAAACTGAATCCATGGCTGTGGCTTTGCTGTCATTAATGTAAGCCACACCTTTATGTTCAGCTACAAATTCAATACGGTGTTCAAGGCCTGTGAAATCACACATCGCCTGAACCGCTTTATCAGATAAACCGATGGCTTTTACTAATTCATAAGCCACACAGAAATTATCTTTATTGTGCGCACCCAGTAGTTTTACTTTTTTAAGTAAATCTTGATTCGAGAAAGTTTTAGATGACGTTAATAATGTTTTTCCAGGCACACGAGGGGCGTATTTGACGTTATCTTCAGAAGCTGCGTTTAATACGCAAACTTTTTTCGTAATTGAACCGATAAAACATTTTGTCATGTAATATTCATCAGCCGAAGCATAACGTTCTAAATGATTCGCCGATAAAAAAGTAATTGCTGAAGTTTCTAATTGCAGGTCTTTGCAGTTTTCTAATTGGTAACTTGATAACTCAAGCACGATATAGCGCGCTTTATTTTTACCTTGCTGTAACCCTAAAGCATATTCACAAAAAGGCACTCCTAAGTTTCCGCCCACAAAAGCATTTGGATCTTCTGCTTTTAGCGCTGCGCCAACAAGAGAAGTCACTGTCGATTTAGCTACCGATCCTGTAATGCCGATGAGCTTTTCATCAGTTAAAAACTGGCAAGCTAAAGTAATTTCAGAAGTTACCGCCCAGTTTAAAGCCATTAATTTTTGAATATGCGGACCTTTAAGCGGAACACCTGGTGATACAACTAAAGTTCCAGGGGCAAGTTTTGCAATGTCTTCCCAAGATTTTAGATCGCCTTCTTTTTTTTCGTCGAAAAGCAAAACTTCATCGGCCTTTAAGCCTGTGGTTTTTAGTAACTGTACCGCGGCCATTCCGGATTTACCTAGACCAACAACGACGAAAGGTTTTTTAAATTTTTCTAGTTTAATTTGCGACATAAAATCTTACCTGTGTTCCGTGACATTAAATCAGACCCGTGAAACAATGTAAACATCGGCGGACGCCGAGGAGACGCAGTTGGACTTATGAGTTTAAAGTATACCGCAATTATCAGCGATCTTCATTTAACTGACGCCGAACCGTCGCGCCCAAAACACAAGGTGCGCCATCCGCTATGGAAAAAATTTAAAACCAAGCAATTCTTTATGGACCCGGCGTTGATTGAATTTTTAGATGAAATCGACCGCAAATCTCACGGTAAGCCTATTGAGCTTGTTTTAAATGGCGATATTTTTGATTTCGATAGTGTTATGGCTTATCCGATTGCGCCTATTTATAAATTTCACTGGATCGAAACACGCCGTGGGCTTTTTCCGCGCGAAGAACGTTCGGTTTTTAAAATGCAGGTCGTTTTAGAAGAGCACGCCGATCTGATGAACGCGCTTCGCCGTTTTGTTGAAAAAGGGCATTCGTTAATTTTAATTCCCGGCAATCATGACGTCGAACTGCATTTTCCGAAAGTACAAAAAACTTTTTTTGATACTTTAAATTTAGGGCCTGAAGATGCAAAACGCGTAAAATTTGTGAAATGGTTTTACATTAGCGAAAACGATACGTTGATTGAACATGGGCACCAGCAAGATCCTTATTGCTTATGTGAAAATCCGCTAAATCCATTTATCGTGAATTACAACGAATTACGTATTCGTTTACCGTTTGGAAATGTAGCTTGCCGTTACATCATGAACGGCATGGGATTATTTAATCCACACATCGAAAAAAACTACATCATGTCGGTGAGTGAATATTTAAGTTTTTTCTTTCGCTATTTACTGTTAACTCAGCCGTTAATTATTTGGACTTGGTTTTGGGGAGCGGTAGCGACTTTAATTCACGTCACTTTCGATCGCTTCGGTGAAGTGTATAAGCCGCTTGAACACATGGAAGATATCGTTGAAAAAGCGGCGAAAGATTCAAACACAACACCAAAAGTTGTGCGTGGTCTTCAGGAGTTTTTTGCAACTCCGGCGACACAAAACCCCTGGTTAATTGCTAAAGAACTTTGGCTTGATCGTGCGTTTTTAATTTTCTTTGGTTTAGCGTTTACGTTTATTTTTACAACGCAGTTAAAGTTATTATTTGGAATTTCTTTTTACTGGGTATTTGTGCCTATTTTACTTTTAATTCCGTTTTTTCTTTTTTATGCACGCTCGATTACTTCATTAGTAAGTACATATAAAGAACCTGATGAGTGGTTGTTTTCACAACAATCTGAAATCACCGGGGTTCACCGTATCGTTTACGGTCATACACATATTCCTCGCCATGAATTTTACGGATCTGTTGAACATTTAAATTCAGGAACTTGGTCTCCGGCATTTACCGATGTCGAATGCACGCAAGCTTCTGAAAGAAATAATTATGTTTGGATTTACCCTTCTGAAGAAAACCCCGAAGTGCGTAAAGCCGAGCTCATCCAATTTCACCGAAAACCCACATCACCGAATTAGGTAGGCCGTACCTTTTTGGGGAGCGCCGCATCAAAAGGCTTAAAAGCATTTTATTTTCTCAGATCGTGTGTAAGCATTTTAAGGGTAGGTTAAATTAATTTTAATTGGAGGCATCATGTCTGAAGATATCTTAGTGGTTACAAGCAAAGTAAAAAAATTCATCAAAGAAAAAGGCCAAATGAACACGTCTGCCGAAACAATCGACATGTTAACTAAAGCTGTTGAGCGTCTTTGCGCTAAAGGCATCGAATCAGCTAAAGCTGACGGCCGCAAAACAGTTATGGCTCGTGACATCATCATCGACCATATCTAGTTAAATAACGGAGCCAGAATTCTATTTGGGTTTTGCTCTGTTTTTGATTCGCCTTAGGCGAACCTTATTCTAAAGGGCCGACCTCTCGGTCGTCCTTAACGCTAAACCGAAGTGAAAGCTTCGGTTTTTTTATTTGTGCTACTTAAGAAGTTCTAAAAACTCTTCCCAAGAGATGATTTTTACACCGACCGATTGGGCTTTATCTACTTTTGAACCTGGATCATCACCGACAATTAAATAACTTAATTTAGCCGATACTCCTGATAACAATTTTCCGCCGTTTTCTTCGATTTTTTCATGAGCTTCGTTACGTTTCACAGGTAATGTTCCTGTAACTAAGAAACTCATGCCAGTCAGCTTTCCTTCTAATTTTCTTTTTGGCGCTTCAAAGGTCATATACTTTGCCAAAGCTTTCACTTCAGCTTGCATACGTTTATCATGAAGCCATTTTAGAATAGTTGCTGAAACTTTTTCGCCGATTTCAGGAACTTTTTCTAACTCTTCGGCTTCAGTTTTCATGAAATTTTCAATCGTTCCGTAATGATCAGCTAAAAGTTTGGCTGTTTGTTCACCGACAAAACGAATTCCTAAAGCATAAATGAAACGCGCTAAAGTTGTTTGGCGCGATTTTTCAATACTGTTTAAAATATTTTGAATTGATTTTTCACCTTGGCGCTCTAATTTTTGAATATCTTTGTCTGTTAATTTATATAAATCAGAAAAACTTTTTACTAATTCTAACTCAACAAAAGCTTCGATTAATTTATCGCCCACTTTTTCCATGTTCATCGCACGACGAGAAACAAAGTGAATAAGTGATCCGATTAAAATTGATTTGCAGAATGGATTTTGACAACGAAGAACAGCTTCTTCTGGTTCTTTGCTGGCTTTTGTTCCACACGTTGGACAGATTGTCGGAATTAAGAATGGTTCTGAGTTTTTCGGGCGTTTATCTAAAATAACTTGCACAACTTCGGGAATCACATCACCGGCACGTTGAACAATAACTGTGTCGCCAATACGCACATCTTTACGATCAATTTCATCTTGATTATGAAGTGTAGCATTGGTGATTGTAACACCGCCGACTTTAACTGGTTTCATTACAGCTACCGGAGTGAGTGCTCCTGTGCGTCCCACTTGCACCACGATATTTTCAATCACTGTTTGCGCTTGTTCAGGCTGAAATTTAACGGCTGTCGCCCAGCGAGGCGAACGTGCCACCATTCCTAAATCATCTTGTAAAGATAACGAATTGACCTTGATCACAATACCATCGATATCAAATGGCAACTGCGCACGATGTTGGTTAATACGGTGATAGTATTCAATTAATTCTTTTTCATCAGAAGTGCATTCAGTATACTTACGATCAATAACCGGAAATTTTAATTCGGCTAATTTTTCTTCGACATCCTTTTGCGAATCAAAAGTAATACCTTCATACGCCCCCAGCGCATACGCAAAAAACTTTAACGGGCGAGACGCCGCAATCTTTGGATCTAGCTGGCGAATAGTTCCCGCCGCTGCATTACGAGGGTTAGCAAACACCATTTGGCCTGCTTCTTCGTAAGCCAGATTCATTTCAACAAAATCTTTTTTATCGATTAAAACTTCGCCGCGAACTTCTAAAAGTTTTTTATGAGAAATTTTAAGGGGAATAGATTTAATTGTTTTTACGTTATGAGTAACGTCTTCGCCAGTGACACCGTCACCGCGAGTTAAAGCGCGAACCAGTTGTCCATCTTCGTAGACAAGTTCCATCGAAAGACCGTCAAGCTTTAATTCAGCAAAGTATTCAACGTCTTTATCATTTCTTAAGAATTTTTTAATACGGGCGTTAAATTCTTTAATGTCTTCTTCGTTATAACTATTCGCTAATGAAATCATCGGTAAGCGGTGATCCATTTTCTTAAATGCGGCTATAGCCTCGCCACCTACACGCTGCGAAGGAGAATCCGATAAATCCAGTCCAGAGTATTCTTCTTCAAGCTTTAGCAGTTCGCTAAACAATTGATCAAAGTCGTAGTCTGAGATCTCAGGTTTATCATGGGTATGATAACGCTCGTTGTGATAATTCACCTTTTCTTTAAGGTCAGAATGCTTACGCTTGATCTGCGCGCTGGCCGCAGTTTTAGTGGTCTTGGACATAAGTAAAAATCTAGCATTTTTCTCGTTACAACTGCAGCGAAATTTGGATATATTGTTGAGCGTAAAAGGATCTCTATGTCTGACAGTAAATTCAATAAAGATGTGATACAAAAAATAGCTAATTTAGCTCGCCTTCAACTGACTCCAGAACAAGCGAATGAGTTTAGCGAACAGCTTTCAAAAATTATTCTGCACTTCGATGAAATCTCTTCGATTAATACTGAAGGTGTTGAGCCGTTAATTACACCCTCTGAGATTGAATACACATTGCGCGAAGACAGCGTTAAACAAAATTTTCACGCCGAAGAGATGGTCGCCAACGCTCCTGATAAACAGGGTAACCTTTTTAAAGTTCCACCGGTGGTCTAATCATGGATTTATTAACAGCCTCAATGGCAGATACAGCTAAAGCGATTGCCGATAAAAAAGTTTCAGCTGCTGAAGTCACAAAATATTTTTTCGCGCGTGCCGAAAAATTAAATCCCACTTTAAACGCGTTTATTAAATTAAATCCAGACTGTTTAAAACAAGCCGAAAACATCGATCAAAAAATCGCTAAGGGCGAAAACGTGGGTGTGTTGGCCGGTGTTCCTTTTGGCATTAAAGATTTACTTTGCACAAAAGGTATTGAAACAACAGCCGCTTCAAAAATGTTAACTGGTTTTGTTCCACCTTATGATTCAACTGTCGTCGCTCGTTTAAAAAACGCAGGGGCTACGGTCGTTGGAAAATTAAACCTTGATGAATTTGCCATGGGTTCTAGTAACGAAAGTTCATTTCATGGCGTGTGTAAAAATCCGTGGAATCCTGAATACGTACCGGGCGGAAGTTCTGGTGGATCAGCCAGCGCACAAGCGGCTCGTTTAGTCATGGGCACAATTGGAACTGACACGGGCGGATCAATTCGCCAACCTTCAAGCTTTTGTGGTGTGGTTGGTATTAAACCTACTTACGGCCGCGTAAGCCGTTACGGTATCGTGGCGTTTGCTTCTTCACTAGATCAAGCAGGCCCGATGGTTTCAACAGTACAAGATGCAGCACTTACTTTAGAAGTAATTGCCGGAAAAGACGAATTAGACGGAACAACATCTTCTCGTCCCGTTGAAGCGTTTTCAAAAAACTTATCCGCTGATATGAAGGGTAAAAAAATCGGAATCGTAAAGGAATATCATAATTCTGAATTAGTTCACCCCGATATCAGAAAAACTTACGAACAAGCGCTTGAGACTTTAAAAGGTTTAGGAGCTGAGTTTGTTGAAGTTTCTATTCCATTAACTAAATATGCCGTATCGATGTATTACTTAATTTCAGCTTCTGAAGCGTCGTCAAACTTGGCGCGCTATGATGGTGTGAAATACGGTTACCGTTCAGATTTTAAAGATTTATCGTCATTACCGCTTGATGAATTCTACGCACAAACGCGCGCCGAAGGTTTTGGTAAAGAAGTAAAACGTCGAATTATCTTGGG
>CAMLRE010000040.1 GCA_946482355.1 uncultured Bdellovibrio sp. | reverse complement strand
GCATGTGGGGCGCGTTTGAATTACAAGTTCCTGCTTTTATTCGTAACCGTTTCGGTACAGGAAAAAGCAAAGGTTACACCGGCGCCTTTTTTATGGGAATGGTTGCAGGCCTTGTGGCAAGCCCGTGTGTGGGACCTGTGCTTGTTTCGATTTTAAGTTTTGTATCGACAACCCAAAGTGTGTTTTTAGGGTTTAGTTTATTATTCACCTACGCGATCGGCTTAGGTTTAATTTTTATCGCGATTGGTTTTTCAAGTAACTTGCTTAAAAAACTTCCGCGCTCTGGCCCGTGGATGGAATTTATTAAATTCACATTAGGTCTATTGATGATCGGTGTGGCTTTATATTATTTAAAATTTGTAATCCCGATGGAATACTGGATCATCATTTTAGGTTTAACTTTTATGGCGATCTCAATCTGGCAAGGCGCTTTTCACTTTCAAAGAAAGCACCCTTACCGCCAAGGTATTTTTATCGTGGTGTTTGTGGCCTCACTAACCCTTACGCTTTTAGCCGTGTTTAAACGCGATCAAGTTAGCCCTATTTTCAACAATCAGGTTGAAGGTGTTGTGGGTGAAGCTCTGATTAAATGGACCCCTTATTCTGAAGCCGTTTTAGCCCAAGCTAAGGCCGATAACCAACCAGTGATGTTAGATTTCTTTGCCGAATGGTGTGCCGCTTGCCACGAGCTAGAGGAAAAAACTTACACGAACCCAGAGTTTGTTGAGCTATCTAAGCAGTTTAAATTGGTTAAAATTGACGCTACTGAGGATACCCCTGAAGTTAAACAGATTATTGAGAAATATAAAGTCAAAGGCTTGCCAACAGTCATATTTATCAATAAAAAAGGGGACATTCTTTCAGAGTTAACCTTTACTCAATTCCTTGAGTGGAATGAGTTAAAACCTAAAATGGTAAAAACTCTAGAATAGGATATTTCGTCTAAGACGAAATTGACCATCGCTCACAGCGATTTTTAAATTGCCCGTCGTGAGACGCGCAGAAAGTGAATACCTATGTCAGAAAAAAATCTCATCCGATTAAATAAACTTTTAGCAGAACGTGGCTTAGCCTCTCGCCGTGGCGCTGATAAATTAATTGCCGACGGTCTTGTGACTGTTAACGGAAAAAAAGTGTACGAGCTTGGTATCAAAGTTGACGAAGTAAACGACAAAGTTGTTGTTGACGGAAAACCACTTCGTAATAAAAACCAAATGTTCTATATCATGTTTAACAAACCTAAAAACGTGATCACTTCAATGACTGATCCTTTAGACCGCCCGACGGTAGCTGATTACGTGGCTGAAGTTCCGGGCCGCGTGTTCCCGATTGGTCGTCTTGACTGGGATTCTGAAGGTTTATTGTTAATGACAAATGATGGTGATTTCGCAAACCAAGTGATGCACCCAAAAACTGAAGTGACAAAAACTTACCACGTTAAAGTGAACGGCCAACCGGCTAAAGAAAAAATCGATAAACTTTTAAAAGGTGTATCGATTCCTGATGGCCGCGTTCGCGCTAAACACATTGAAAAATTAAAATTGGCAAAAAGTAAGACGACAAAAACGTCTGAAAAATACGATTGGTACAAAATCGTGATCACTGAAGGTAAAAACCATCAGGTTCGTGAAATGTTTAAAAAAATCGGTTTTGATGTCATGAAACTTCAACGTGTAGCTATCGGTAAATTACGTCTAGGTGCTCTTGAAACTGGCGACTATGTTTACATTAACGATGCTGCGAAAGAACGTATTTTCATGCCGGATCTTCCGACTGAAACTCATGGCCGTCGTGAAGTGCGCACAGCCTCGAAAAAGAAAATCGAAACTGGAAACCGCAAAAATTTTCAACGTAAACTTAATACGCTGAAGTAATCTGATTTAAAAACTGAGTGGTCCTTTGATACATATCATGGGCCACTTCAGGAATTTCATTCTGAATTTCGTGTAAAGCTCCATCATAAGAAACAACCCCAAAATGTGAAGCATTTCTTTTTAATGTGGCCATCGTCGCATCACGATCAACGTAAGTGTCCTCGACACCTGATAAAAACACCAAACCTTTTACTTCACTTGAAATTTTCCACGTCTGTGAAATCTTTGATGAACCAACTAGGTTAGCTGCAAACAAAGGAACCTTCGCCGGTGAATCAGGTTTAATCGACTCAACATGTGGGTTTCGACCATCAGAAAAAGTATTGCGTGTTAGTGTACGTTCACTGATCACTTGTTGGAATGTTAATAAGTCTTTTGGTTTAGCAGACGCTTCACCAATAAACATTTTCGTATGAATACCCGGCGCAATTAACACCACAGCATCGGCCCATTTATCAAAGGCTAGCTTGTAACTAACAAGGCCGCCCGTTGACCAACCGATCACGATTTTTTTACTGTTCTTACAACCCTCAACATATTTATTCCAAACTACCTGTGCCTGTGTAGAAATCTGTAAAGAATTATTGATTGGATCTAACACACGTGAATTATTCATTGATCCTTCTGAGCCGCCCTGGCCCATGTAATCAAAGAAAACTGTACGATAACCACTTTCACTTAAGTGATGAAACAACGGCTGTTGGTTAGCAATAGAGTCGGCTAACCCTTCAAGGTATAAAACGCAGCCTTTAAATTCAGTGTTTGCTGATTCTCGATAATAGCCGGTGCGCAAATTAACATCTTTGACCAAAGGGTTAGCTAAGTACGGATGTTTTACGTCGTAATACATCTTTTCGATAAACCAACGCGAGGCCTCTGCACTTTGCGGCTCACGTTTTGTGAATAACGAACAACCCACCAAAGAAACAGCCGCCATTAAAAATAAACTATTTTTCATCATGTAATTCGTATCGGCAGGGTTTGTTTGCAAAAATACCTCCTAAGGTCCTGCACAGTTTTGAGTCGTTCATTCCGATACAACGGTATATGCGCAAGACTCATCTTTTAAATTTATTCGCTGTTTTATATATCATTTTCGGCGTGATTTTTTCGCGCGCGATGGCGGCTGATGCCATTGAAGTCGTTGATGTTCGTCGTAACATTCAACTGGCTGACACCGACCCTATCTATAAAGATTTTTATCTAAATGCTTCTGACAGTTCTGGTTTAAAAAAGAACCTGGTTGTTAAAGCGACCCGCAAGATTACAGTTAAAAACCAAGGCTCAAAAGTGATCGGTACTTTTAAGACCACGGTGGGTTTATTGAAAATTATTCAGGTTGAAGGTGGTGTGGCTATTGCCCGTTTATTCGAGCTTACACCCCGTGAAGAACTCCCTATGCTAGAGCAAACCGGCATCATGATCGGTGACCAAATCGACACAGACGGAAGCTTCATCGATAATAAGAAAAAATAGTGCCTTTTGCCTCTGACCGTGGCAGATTATGCGCCTATGTCAGAGACAGCTCAATACTACCGTATTCGCCTTACAAATATTCCGCGCACACAAGAAGATGAACTATCTGTTATTGCCTTTGGCCATGGCGCTTTAGGTGTTTCTGAAGCGTTAAGTTTTACCCAACCTGATTTAACCTACGACCCGTCTTTAATTCCAAAACGCTTTTTAGATGTGGATGTTTTCTTTGAAACAAATCCTGAACAAAAATTCTTTGATAGCGTTAAAGGCCTAAACCCTTTAATACAGATCGAAACAATCACTGAAGACCAAAAAGATTGGTTAGAAGAATGGAAAAAAGGATTCGTGCCTTTTAAACTTGTGGGTCCGGTTTGGGTTGTGCCTTCGTGGTTAGAAAAACCACCTGAAGCGCAATTGCAAGTTCGCATCGATCCAGGTATGGCGTTCGGTACTGGTACGCATGCTACAACAAAAATGGCCTCTTACTTCGTTCACAAATTAGCGCAAGAAAATGCAGACAAAGTCAAAGACTGGACAGTGCTTGATGTCGGAACTGGAACTGCAATCTTAGCGGTGCTAGCTGAGCGTGTTGGTTACGGCATGATCACAGGTATTGAGATTGATCCTGAAGCTCGCAGAAAAGCGCGCGAAAATTTAATTTTAAATCAAACTAAAGACGTCATTGTTACTGACCAACTTTTAGAAGAAGTGCGTGAACAGTTTGATGTAGTTATCGCCAACATCATCGATGGCGTGTTAATTAAATTACGTAAAGACTTAATCCGCGTTGTAAAACCACAAGGTCACTTATTCCTGACAGGTATCTTACAAGAACGTGATAATTTATTCTTTGAAAAATTCATTGAAGCTTCTCCAGAATTAAAAGTCATCAAACGCATTCAAAAAGATGAATGGGTTGGTTACTGGGTGCAAAGAATTAACTAATCACTATGCGCCGCTATTGGATTGAAAAAAATCAGATATTTAATAACCAAGTGACTTTTAAAGGTGACCAGCACCATCACATTTTCGATGTATGCCGCCAAGAAGTGGGTCATCACTTTGAAGTGATCACTGAAGATTCAAAAGCCTACTTAGTAGAAGTTAAATCAGTTACTAAAAAAGATGCGCTGGCTGAAATTATCGAAGAGCGCGTGATCAAAGCGTTACCTAAACCTCACATTCATTTAGCGTTATCTATTCCAAGATATAATGTGATGGATTCAACCATTGAACGTGCCACCGAAATGGGTGTGAGTTCGATTTTACCGTTTGTTTCACAATACAGTTTTATCCGTAAAGAAAAAGAGCTTCCGGCAGGTAAACAAGAACGCTGGCAAAAGATCATTGTTTCTGCTACCCAGCAATGTGGTCGCGGCGAATTAATGAAAATCCATGAAGTGACAAACTGGCAGAATATGCTGCAAACGATTAACCCTTCTGCCCAGAATTGGTGTCTTTTTGCATATGAGGGTCAGTCAATTAAACCTATTGCTGATGAAATAAAATCACTTAGGGAACAATATCTGTCACCTGACAGCCAACTGCCTGAAAATATTTGGATTATTGTGGGGTCAGAAGGTGGCTTTTCCACAGGCGAGGCCGAACAAATGCACAAACTAGGCCTTCATCCAGTGACCCTAGGATCACAAATTTTACGAGTGGAAACGGCTTGCCTGACCTTGGTCGCTGTCCTAAAGTATGAGTTCGGGTTGATGAAGTAATCAGCTGAGCTGACAATATCAACCTGACACGGAGAGAAACTTTATGTCAAAGAAGACAGATATCATGAATGATCCATTTGATGAATTCGAGTTCAAGCCATTAACTTCAGGCTTAGGTTTTCATAAAGAATCAACTTCAACTAAAGCGTCTACTCCGGCGATCACTTCAAAAGTTGAATTTAAAAGTTCACACTTAACTTTTGACACTCAAACAACAGCTTCAGCAGCCTCAACTTCTGTAAATACAACAACACCTGCTGGTTTTAATTTAAATTCTCCGTTGCCTCGTACAGCTACGCAAACAACTCCTCATACAAATACGCAGCGTAAAGCTTCGATCAATGTGCCAACAATTGAAGATGATTCAATCTCTAAAGCACAAACTGCTGTTAATGAAATTTTAAAAAATTTAAATCAAAAGAAACAACAAGAAGAGGCTTTAGCCCGCAACACGCGCCGTCCTGAATGGATCGCAGCTGTTCCTTCTTTATCAGCTGGTTTCTTAGATACGATGTTAATCGCGGCGTTTTTCTTACTAAGTTTAATTGCGATGTTAGCGATTACTAAAATTGATTTAATCGCCAATATTTCTAATCCAGATCCACAATACTTAATCTACTGGGCAACGCTTAGTTTGCTTGGTGCAATTCAAATCATTTACTATGTGGCGTGCCGTGCTTTCTTAGGCTGCACTCCAGGTGAATGGGCTTTTGATCAACGTTGTGGTAACGAATTACAACAAGCTTCATCTACTTACGTATTACGTGTAGCCGCTCGCTCAGTAATTAATGTAGCCACTGGTTTTATTTTAATGACTTTAATCTCATTAGTTTTACGTTTTGATGTGTTAGCCGCTGTGACTGGTACACAAATCCAAAAACAGAAAACGTAGTTTCTTATGTCTGCCGCCGGGTTACCTAAAGTTCTATCAGCTCAATCTCTTGAACAGGCCATCGCAGACTTTAAAAAAGCTGGTAAAAAAATCGTATTTACGAATGGTTGTTTTGATTTACTTCATATCGGCCACGTTCGTTATTTAGAACAAGCTAAATCATTGGGTGATGTTCTTATCGTAGGTATTAACACCGATGCATCTGTGCAAGTTTTAAAAGGCCCTACCCGCCCTATTCAAAATGAAAACGACAGAGCCGAAATCTTAGCTTCATTAAAATCTGTAGACCATACGGTTTTATTCGGTGAACAAACTCCGATTAACTTAATCAAACAAGTTAAACCCGACATCTTAGTTAAAGGTGGCGACTGGAAAAAAGAACAGATCGTCGGTTGGGATTTCGTTGAAAGCTACGGCGGAACAGTCAAATCTCTGCAATTTGTTGATGGTAAGTCGACAACAAATATCATCGCAAAATCTAAAACTTAAAAATAAAAAGGGTTCTAACAAGAACCCTTTTTTTATCTTCATTTTAAATTTAAATCTTAGTTAGCGGCTACGGCTGTGTTGCTGTCTCTGATATCAGTGATTAAGTTTTTCATCGACTCTAAAGACGCTGTTAATTCGTTGTCTTGAGAAGCCGCTAAAGCTTGAGTAATGACTGGTAATAAACTTAAGTAGTTTTGTAAGCTAAAGCCTGCGAATGTTGTTTCACGGCGACCGCGGCCATCAACTAATTGTGATACTGTACCGTTTTTGATGCTATTGATACCAGCCTCGATTACGCGTAAAGCTTTCATCACTACTACTTTATCACCTGAACGAATTACTGAACCTAACACGTTAATTTGTGAAGACTGGTTGTAAGATAATAAAGCTTCTTCGATATAAGTTTGGTAAGCCGCTTTTGCAGAAGGTTGGTATTGAGCCATCATACTGAAAGATTCATTTGATGGAGTTAAACGTAAAGCGTATAAAGCGTGGCCTACTAATGTATCGTTTTGTGATTCTAATAATTCAGATTGTAATTGGTAAAAATCAGCAGCGTTTACTTCATTTTTTTTGTATGAAGATACTAAAGCCATCATCGCTTCACGAGTTGGGTTAGCCATAAATTCAGTTTTGATTTGCTCTAATGTCTTTTTAACTTTTTTAGTTTCTTCTGTAGGTTGAGTGGCTTGATTAGGTGTTTCAGTTGGAGCTACGTAACCACCGCCGTTATAGAAGTCTTGCGCTTGAGTTTCAGTTTCGTTTTTAGCCACAGGAGCTTGTTTTTGAACCGGAGCTTTAGCTACTGGTTTTGAAAAATCACCTTTAGGCATTTTTTTAGCTTGAGCAGCTTTGGCTTTTTTAGCGTCTTCAGCTTTTTTAGCTGCCGCAGTTTTTTTAGCATCTTTTTTAAGACCTAAAGCTTGAGAGATTTTACGAGCTGTTTTAGCGATAAAACCTTCTTCTTCTGGTTTTACGATCGTGCGGTCGATTTCACGGCCGTCTAAAGAGTACGTTGAGATCTCTTCAGTGGCTTTACCCATTTTATAATTAATTACGTTTTCAACAACCGTTGTTGTTTTAGAAACGATTTGAAAGTTTGTAATGAAAGAAGCAACACCAATGCAGCAAACCAGTAAACCAGCTAAAACCAGCTTTTCTTGTTTCGTTAATGATTGAGTCATAATTGCCTCCTCGTTATACGAATAACTAGAGCAGCAATTACGCCAAGTTGGCACGCTGTACGCGTATCTAACGGCTTATAGGCATGCCATTCTGAGATGCCAGCGTAAATGGACATTTTTGGCTATGACACTTGTATAGAGAGCTAACAGTTGTCTCAGAGTGAGACTATAAGAGCGAAGATATTAAACTTTAGCTAGAATGTCGGAAAGCTTAATTTTACTCAAGTAAGCCATAGACGTGGCTTCTAAGCCTTCAGCTACACCCTCGAAAATTTCTTTCATTGAGCAAGAGACTTTGCAGGCTTTTGGAACATCGGCTTCACGGCAGTTAATTAATGATTTATCTGTCGATGCTTTATAGATATCTTTCAGAGTGATTTCTTTTGGAAGTTTGGCGATTTTTACTCCGCCTGATTTTCCTTTGAAAGACTTCACAAGACCCGCTTCAACTAGCTTTGCTAATAAACGACGAACCACTGTGGGATTTGTACTCAGCCCTGCAGCTAGATATTCCGATGTTTGCAGCTCTTCATCGTGAGCAGCTAACAAAGCCATAATGTGTACCGAAGCGGCAAAGCGTTGGTCTAACATATTTAAAATCTTAACCCAAAACTCAAAAAGAAACAATAATAAGCACATTTAACGCACTTTAGGACGTTTTTACAGGCATTTTGTTTAAATGTAACTTTAATTGTTGCATTTAAAACGGTTTGGGTTCATATTGTAACCATAACAGTTACATTTAAAACTATCATAGATAGGAGATATAAAGATGGCACACAATCAAATCCAAGAAGCTTTACAGTGGAGATACGCAACGAAAAAATTCGATGCGACTAAAAAGATCTCTGCACAAGACTGGAAAACCTTAACAAACTCATTAACTCTCGCCCCTTCCTCTTATGGTTTACAGCCTTGGAAATTTCTTGTGATTGAAAACCCTGAAGTGCGTGAAAAACTAAAAGCAGTTTCATGGAATCAAACACAAATTACTGATGCCAGCCACTTAGTGGTTTTCTTAGCGCGCGAAAAAGTTGATGTGGATTTTGTGCAAAAATATATCAACCGCGTAGCTGAAGTGCGTGGCCTTCCGTTAGAAGCTTTAGATGGTTATAAAAATATGATGGTTGAAAACGTGGCGAAGTCGCCAAGTAACACGGCCTGGGCACAACGCCAAACTTACATTGCAATGGGTTTCTTACTTGAAACAGCGGCGCTGTTAAAGATCGATGCGACCCCAATGGAAGGTTTTGACCCACAAGCGTACGATAAAATTTTAGGTTTAGAAAACTCTGGTTGGAAAACAACTGTGGTCACTACCCTAGGTTATCGTCACGCCGAAGATACAACTCAAAATTTCAAAAAAGTACGTTTCACGGACGAAACTTTAATTGAATACGTAAAATAATTTAGCTTTCCCCACGTGCGCTTTGATTGGCGTCAAGCGTGCGTGCACCTTTTCTTTTTTTATTTCTTCTCTGCCGGACAAAATCCTACACGCGTTCCCATCTTTGCCGGAAAGTTGCGGCAGGTTTCGGGGCGCTTATCGTAGACTGTGCAGAATCTGGTTTTTGAATCCATAAAGATGCATTCGCTATTGGCTTTTTGTGCGAGCATAAAGAACTCGGTGCCTTCGCGGTAACTCATGATGATGCCTTCTTTTTTAAGGCGCTTTGCGGTTTTTTTGATTGAGTTTGTGACTTCGTCGATGTCAGTGACTCCTAAACGGATTAAATCATCTGACTTAACTTCTACAGGCATGCAGCAGCAGTTAGCACGGCAGCTAGTGCAGAAGCTTGCATCGTATTTTTTCCAGGTCGACGGGCGGTCTTTATCAACGTAAGACATAAAAAATAATAACTACCCGTTTTGATCTTTAGATTTAAAATTAAAACCTAATTTTTTAGTCTGGCCGTTTTCTTGGTCTTGATCATCCATTGAAGAATGACGTAAACGGAAACGGATTTTTGAGTTTTCAATAATCACACGCGGATCTAATGAATGGCTATCAAGCACCACCACATTACGAGTTGATTCAGCTGTTACGATATTTGAATTCCAGATCGCACGTAAGTAGATGATTAAGCTTCCAAGCACTTGCGACATTAATACCGCTAAGAATAGCACCACAGTCAATGGCACCGCTGGCACTACTTTATCAATGCGGGCTTTTTCTAAGATTTCATATTTATTAGCC
>CAMLRE010000039.1 GCA_946482355.1 uncultured Bdellovibrio sp. | reverse complement strand
CTTTTTTCTTTTGGGGTTGTGGTACTAGAACTTCCATAGTGCAAAAATATTTATTCGCTGAAAGCGTGCAGGCCATTTTTTCTGCGCTTAACATGCAGGTTTCGCTGTCGTCTTCACATTCCATGGGAATGTGTTTGACCAACACTTTAAATAGCGGGTCTGCGTTTTTATTATATTTCGTCACATCATGTGAACGTAAATCATCGTAGACTGTGCAGCCCAACTGACGCCCGTCTTCCATGTTTTCAACACACACGACTTCTGAAGTCTGAATCTTTTTTTCTTGAGTTTGACGGTCGGTAACCACAAGGTTCCACTTACTTAAAACATCAAAAAGTTCTTTTGAATCAGTTTCGTTCAGTTCAAATTTCGTCAGCTCAGGTGGAAGATCTGGCTCCTCTTGGGCCTGAACCGAGATAAAATGTAATGTAGTGATTAAAAAAGCCAGAAGGTTAAGGCGAACAAATTGGCGAAAAAATTTTGTCATTGGTAAATCCTAATGTTGTTTACAAAAATGGTGAAAAAAGAGGTTCAAATTCTCATAAAAAGTGAACCTCTTAAGTTATGTCGACTTTAATTTGCGTCTGGAGCACGAATCGGCTCAAGCCAACAGATGTAACGTCTGCCGATTGGTACAAGAACTGGTGGATTTTTTGGATCCCATGGGTGCCAGCAACGGATAAGGCGTGCAGCTGTCATACAGTTGCCGTTTTCATCCATACCTGTTTCGCAAGTTGTTCCCACATGGCGAACCAGTAGTTTTCCTAACCACTTAGCTGCGCTATCTGAGCGAGTAAGTTCTTTATCGTGAAGCACATCAACTAATGTACAAGTATCAGGCTTTTGATCATGTTTTACCCAAATACAGCGTGGGTTAATAACTTCGATACGGATTAAGCCCTGCTCTCTATCGATCATTCGCGTTCCCCACTTAGAGAGGGCATGATACATATCTTTCGAGTCAGCTTCGTTGAGCTGAGGTATAACGATGGCTGAAAAGGCAGATGACGAGATCATCAGCACCAGGGCAACTAACAGTTTTTTCATAAAAGCTCCTTTTTTATGGTCTTTTCTTTGTGGTTAAGTTCCAGAGATGAGTTAATTCTAGAAAATCTGTGTTTATTGTGAATTTATTTATTTTTTGGACACCTAAAATAAAAACTACCGTGAGGTAGCTTGGAATTTCCGGGTCAGAATGAACGGGGCCAGTGCGGCGCAAAAAACAGCTGAAAGGCCCAGCTAGCCCTACTATCACCGGGGCAATTGTGATAGTCTTAAAAAAATAACAAGAACCAATCAAAAAATTCTAGCATTGTGTCGTGAACAGATACGGAGTCCGACGATGAGACAAAAATTAATTTACTTAATGTCGATTTCAAGTTTAGTCATTGCTGTAGACCAGCTGACTAAACTTTTTGTTCATACAAAATTTCAGCTTCATGAAAGCCGCGTGGTGATTGAAAATTATTTCAATATCACTTACGTAAGAAACTTTGGCGCAGCGTTTGGAATTTTAGCGCAAACACCGGCAGTGTTTCGCGAAATCTTTTTCTTAGCAATGCCACCTTTAGCTTGTTCTTTAATTTTGTACATTCTTTGGGGCCTTAAAGAAAAACAAACATCCCAAATGATCGCGTTATCTTTTATCTTCGGTGGCGCTATTGGAAATTACATCGATCGCGTACAATACAGATATGTGGTTGATTTTATTGATTTTCATTTTCACAACCGTCAGACATGGCCAGCGTTTAACATTGCCGATATGGCGATTGTTTGTGGCGTTGGGGCTTTAGTTTACTTAATCATGACTGAAAAAGAAAAAAAGAAGACTGAGCTTACGTGAAACCTGTCTTAGATTTTGGTTTTATTCATATTCCGACATTCTATCTTGTGATTTCTATGTCAGTAACTTTTATTCTGTTACTGGTAAATACCGAGTTAAACCAAAATCCAAAACTAGATCGTAAGATGACTTTTGATCTTGCGCTGATCATGATGATCACAGGCTTTATCGGCGGAAGACTAACTCATGTGATCTATGAAGAACCCAGCTTCTATGCGGAATTTCCGTTAGAGATTTTCAAATTCTGGAAGGGCGGCTTTGTTTTTTACGGCGGCTTTATCTTAGCTTTAATCGCTGTGACCGCTTACTTAAAATCAAAAAAACAAAGCTTCTATATCTGGGCTGATTTTTTCACGCCTTACATTGGTTTAAGCTACGCGCTTGGCCGCATGGGGTGTTTCTTTGAAGGCTGTTGTTTCGGAAGCCACTGCGAACTTCCGTGGGCTATTGAGGGGCGCCATCCGACGCAGCTTTATATGGCGCTGGCTGAAGTTTTACTTCTGGCATCGCTAATGTACTGGCGTAAGAAAAAAAACCAACTGCTGCTGCCTGGAGTACTTTTTCTAACGTGGTTATGCGGCCACGCGATTAATCGTTTTATTATCGAATATTTCCGCGAAGACGATCGCGGAGCACTGATCGCAAATCTTAGCATTTCACAATGGCTAAGCGTTGTTCTTTTTATCGGGGCAATGTCTTTACTTGTGCGCTTATTTAATATCGCCAGAAACTGACGAGAATACCGTATAACCTGACGGCGTGTTCGTCGCATCTTGTGCACGGAACGTCGGTTGTTGGTAAGCATCACCCACAGAGTGAGTTACGCTGTACGGCTGTTGACCTGCAGGACCATTCGCAGGATCAGGAGTCGTTAAAGTTGAAGAAGCACTCGAGATAACGCTCGTGCTGGTTTTACCGGGAATAAAAACCCCGATCTCTTTTGAAATATCTTGGATTAAAGATTGATTACCAAACGGCGAACAGGCTGAAACTGTTAATGCCGCTAAAACCATAAGTCCGATACGTACAAAGTTATGCTTTTTCATACTCTGTTTGTATCGGAAGAATTATGGTTTTAATTAAGGCTTTGTCTCAAGATGAAACAACTAATTTAAACGGCAGCTTATTTTATCTGCCAGCTTAACCACAGTGTGGCTACAGTCAGGGCCGATTTCAACTTTAACCGGAACTGCAATACATTTTGTTTGCTTTTGAACTTCGTAAACATAATTACGTTCGCAATCATAAATCGCACGAAGTGAAGAATCCGGCGCTTCATTAGCCAAAGCAAAATCTGTAATAGCTTTCATCGCACGCGATGTAGCTCCCATCGGAGTCATTTTACAGGCGAAAGCTTGTGCGCTTGAAAGCGCGATTAAAAGAACAAGAACTGATTTCATAACTACACCCCTATTCTAGAGTGTAGTTTAACCCAGCACGAACCACAGGTCCATCAACATAATAGCCGTAAGACGGTTGATACTCCTGACTAAAGATATTTTCGGCGCGTGCAAATAAGTTTAAATTATCGCTGGCTTTGTAATTACCAACGATATGCACCAGCGTGTAACTTGGTAATGTTGTTGTCGCCGTAGCAAACGTAAATGGCGGAGTAAATGTGAAATACTGGTCACGACGGCTTCCGGTATGAACCACTTCAGTACCTAATGACGCTTTATCATTAAGATCGTGATTTACTTTTAATGACGCTGTTCTTAAAGCACGGCGCACTAACCAATCGTGTGTCGAATGATCTTTTGGTTCTTGATAACCCAAAGAAAGCTGCACACGCGTTGCGGCTTCTTGATTATCGTAATTAAAGTACGCTTCAGCACCCGTTGTTTCGGTTTTTGAAACGTTTTGGTATTTGCTTGGAGTACCTTGCGTGATGATTAAGTTATCGTACTCAGAAGTAAATACCGTAAACGAACCTCGCACTTTTTCAGTTAACTGATCTTCAACCGTTGCAGCAGTCGTTGTGACTTTTTCTGGTTTTAAATCAGGATTACCGCGTGTTGAAAATTGTTGGTATAACGATGGCGATTTAAATCCTGTTGAGTGTTCGATCTTAACAAAATCAGCATACGATAAACCCACTTGGTAAGTATCAGCCACTGATTTCATTTTGCTTAACTCTTTACGAACGCCGGCTTCGGTAACAACTTTTTCAGTTGGTTTAAAAGCGGCTTTAACAAAAACACCTTCATACTCCTGAAACTGATCAGCACGAACAACACCTGAAGCTTTATAGTATAACTCTTCATGATTAAAGCTTGCGCCGGCATCAACCTTAAAAGATTCGCTTTCAAAGGCTTTTACATCTAAACGCACAGCTTGTAATAAACCATCGTAAATTTCTTCAGTCTGCGTGCCTGCACCAGAGATAATGTCCTGTTCAAATTTACGTTCAGTGTATTGCTGCGAAAAAGCTAAAGAAAACAAATCTTTTTTACGTAAAACCAAACCGTAGTTAACCGCTTCAGTTTGCACATCGAAATTTTCAGTATCTAAAGAAACACCCGTTCCTGCATCGTAAGTTGAAATCTGGCTTTGATCGTCTGTGTACTGGCCTTTAGCAATCACTTCGTATTGCGGAGAAAATAAATCACGAAGTGTGTATGTTAAATCCACATTCGTTAAACGTTGTGGGTAAGTTTTTGAAGAATCTTTGGCCGGAGAAATATTATGAGCATCAGTTAACTTGATATTACCTGCAAAACCTTGAGTTTCATTTACTTTGACTTGTTGACCGATGTTAAGTTCGGCAAAACGTTCGCCACCAGTTACCGTAAAATCAGATGATGTTTTAATATCTGTCGGAAAAGTTTCGATTTTGATCACGCCCGCTAAAGCCTGACCGCCGTAAAGAACTGACTGCGAACCCTTGATAATTTCGATTTTTTTAATCGAACGTAAATTTAAAGTTGAAAGATTCACCGTACGTTGAATTGTTGATGGATCATAATATGGAATACCATCAATTAAGAATAACACGTGGCTTGTATCTCCGCCGCGGATGTAGATTGAGTTCGGTGTAAAGTTAGAACTTGAAATGGCCACATTGGCTTCAGACGATAATAACGTCGAAATATTATTAACCTGTGATTTTTTAATTTCTTTTTCAGAGATCACCACTTTGCTTGACGAGCTAAAGCTTTGATCGGCCACAACCACTTCAATTTCTTGAATGGCAAAAGTTTGAATGCTGACGAATAATAACGATAATAAAGTAACTAGTTTCATAGAGCGTAGTCTAGCCTTACGCTCTATGATGAATCAATCATGAAGAGTAATTGCACAGCACTTGAAAATGCATATTCAAAATGCAGCCTCAAACGCACCTAAGCTAACTCAGCTTATTCTTAACTAAGTGATCCACAACCGACGGATCTAACAAAGTCGATGTGTCACCTAAGCTATCAATTTGATTTTCCGCAATTTTTCTTAAAATACGGCGCATGATTTTACCCGAACGTGTCTTTGGTAACTGCGGAGCCCATTGTAACTTATCAGGCGTTGCAATGGGTCCGATCAATTTACGTACATGCTGAACCAGCTCTTGTTTAAGCTGATCGTTCTCTTGAACGCCGTTTTTTAAAGTCACATAAGCGTAAATACCCTGACCTTTGATTTCATGCGGGTAACCCACAACCGCAGCTTCTGCAACCGATTGATGATCAACTAACGCCGATTCAATTTCAGCTGTTCCGATACGGTGGCCCGACACATTAATCACATCGTCTACGCGTCCTGTGATCCAGTAGTAACCGTCTTCATCACGCTTACAGCCGTCACCGGTAAAATAATATCCCGGATAAGTGCTAAAATAAGTTTCTTCAAAACGTTTATGATCTTTATAAACCGTGCGCATTTGCCCAGGCCATGAATCAGCCATAACAAGAACACCTTCACAAGCGCCTTCTAAAACTTTTCCTTCTGGAGATAAAATTTTGGCTTCGATTCCAGGAAGCGGAAATGTCGCAGATCCTGGTTTAGTCTTCGTTTCTGCCGCTAACGGAGAAATTAAAATTCCGCCCGTTTCGGTTTGCCACCAAGTATCAACCACCGGACAACGCCCATCACCTACATTGTCAGAATACCACTGCCAAGCTTCGGGGTTAATCGGTTCACCCACCGAACCCAGCACACGTAATGATTTGCGCGATGTTTTTTTAACGGGTTCTAATCCTTCACGCATCAATGCACGAATCGCGGTGGGAGCGGTATAGAAAATATTAACCTGATGTTTATCAATCACTTCCCAAAAACGAGACGCTGTCGGGTATGAAGGAATACCTTCAAACATTAGTGTTGTAGCGCCATTTGCTAACGGCCCGTACACGATGTAACTATGCCCTGTGACCCAACCCACATCGGCCGTACACCAGTAGATATCGTTTGGCTTATAATCAAAAACTTTTTCATGCGTCCAGCTGGCAAAAGCTAAATAACCCGCAGATGTGTGAAGAACACCCTTTGGTTTGCCGGTAGAACCCGAAGTGTAAAGAATAAATAACGGATCTTCGGCGTTCATTGTTTCAAAAGCACATTCATCAGAAACAGACTTAATTTCTTCTTCGTAAGATAAATCTTTTTCACCTTTTGGAAGGTCAGCGCCAGTGCGTTTTACAACTAAAACTTTTTCAACAGTTGGTGATTTTTTAAGAGCTGCATCAACATTCTTTTTTAACGGAACAGTTTTTCCGCCACGGTAACCTTCATCGGCCGTGATCACGATTTTAGATTCGCAGTCATGAATACGATCAGCTAATGAATCTGGAGAAAATCCCCCAAACACCACTGAATGAACCGCTCCCAGTCGAGCACAAGCTAACATCGCGTAAGCCGCTTCAGGAATCATCGGTAAATAGATAGTTACAAAATCACCTTTTTTAACGCCATGTTTTTTTAAAACATTCGCCATACGATTCACATGAGAGTGCAATTCTTTGTAAGTGATTTTTTTAGCCGGTTCATTAACGTTATCTGGCTCCCAAATGATCGCCACTTTATCGCCATTTTTACTTAAATGGCGGTCGATACAATTCGCAGCCACATTCAGCTGCCCGTCTTCGTACCACTTGATACTTACAGGCTTGTTAAATGAAACTTGTTTAAGCTTTGTGAAAGGTTTAATCCAAGTTAAACGTTCAGCAACTTGTTTCCAGTGATTATCTGTATTCATATCTAAATTCTCCAACCCCAAAATCTTAGCGAAGGCCTAAATCTAAGGCCACTTTTTTTCATGACAATGGAGCGCGTCTTTAGAATACTTATTCTTTCACCTACACGGAAGAAGGATAAAAACATGAAAGTTTTAGTAATTGCGTTATTATTTTTAACGTCATTAGCACAGGCCAAAATCGAATCTAACTACACTCTAACTCCCTCTGAAGGACAAAACGAAGTTCTACCGGGAATTAACTTAGCTGTAGCCAACATGGAATTTAAAAACAATGCGGGAGACTTAAAAGGGATCGGCTTAGATTTAAGCGCCAAATATTTTTATGGTCTAACTGAGTTTTTAAGTGTTGGTTTTGAAGTGTCACACCAAAATATGCGCACTGAAATTAATGCACCAAATACAAATACTCAAACAACTAAAGGTAAAGGTTTTGCTGATCCTGTTGTGCGTGTAAAAGGTAATTTAGATGTGGCTGATTTAGGTGTTTTTTACTCTGCCGCTTATGGATTTGCTGCACAAAAAGCTAAACGTAATTTCGATTCTGACGAATACACTATGGCCAGCGGTCAAAATAGCTACCAACTTGAAGCAGGCCTTGCTGTTCCAGTAAGTGAATACCTTATCGGCGGACACATTAATTACACAAAAAATTTAGAGGGTAAAGAAACTCAAACAACAGGCGGCATTGAAACTGAAGTCGATCTTGATGAAACAACTTCTCACGTTCTAAAAATTTATATGGAATTTCAGAAGCAATACCACTTAACAGGGGCTTTTGTTCACCAACGTGAAACTGATCTTTATCAAGGTTTAGAGTTCACAGGACGCTTTGAAACTGCGCCTCAATTTGAGATTATTCCAAAAGTAACTTCACTCGTTGCAAAACACCCTGAAGACTTCAATGCAGATCGCGTTAACATCGTTTATCTAGGCGCTACTTTCCGCTACTTATTCTAATTTTTCTATCTCTATATATGGTGACATTTGTTGCCGTTAAAACAGAGCTGTCGAATCCTTTGACAGCTCAAGTCCTATAAAATTGTTAAAACCCGGGTACGCTAATTGTAACTTCTTTGGTTGTCAGAGGAGTTTTTATGAAACACTTACTTTATGTATTTGGTTTATTAGCGGTAGTTGCAGGCTTATCAAGTTGCCAAGGCAATAATAATGACAACCAAGCTAATGCTACATGCCCTGTCGGGACTACATATTATAATGGAGCTTGTTACACAGGTAACGGCGGTTACGTACAACCATCTGGTGGAAATTACCAAAATGGTTTCTACGCTGATACTTATTCTGGAACTTCACAATTACAAATCGTAAACGGCGCTAAAATGCAGGAATTTTTTCAATACGGCATGGGCGTTTGTAACAGAGCCGGTGGCGCATCTGGTGGATACTACGGTTGTGATGCTTACGTTGGTGGTTCTATGGATATGATTATTCAATTTCCTCCAAGCGGTGGTAACTCTTTATTAGCTACTTTCGTAGCTCAACCACGTGTTAACCCGTACTTTAACTACGGCTACCAATTACCATCTGGTTGGGGTGCTTTAGGTATCGCTTTAGGTTATGTAACTGGTGTTTTCTTACCAGATCCTAAGCAATACAACGGTGTTTATCGTAATCCATTACAACTTCAGTTAGCAGTTTCTTTAATCAACAACTCGGTTGGTTTTTCAGCTAACGGTTACGGTGATGCTTGGTCAGGTTTAAACAGAACAAAAATTACGATCGAAGTTCCACAAGGTAAAATGCAAGATAACCAATTACCGTTTATCTTTAAAGTGGGCGACATTCCTGCGGCGCAAGGTACTTTCACTCGTTGCCAACGCATGAACTGCGGTCTTTAATAGAAGAGTGACTGACACTCCAAATTTTTCAAATGCTAGACAAGTCAAATGCCCGCAATGCGGGCGTTTGGCGTTATACTCTCCACAAAATCCGTCTCGCCCCTTTTGCTCAGAACGTTGCAAATTAATTGATCTGGGAGAATGGGCTTCTGAGGGTTATAAAGTCCCAGTTGAGCAGCAAACCTACAACGAAAAAGACCTAGAACAATTATACGAAGCCTTAAACAAAGGCGAATCAGGCGAATAACCCCGCTTAGCAAGTAGTTGCAGGCAGACAACAACAGGAGTAGTCTTTCCTTTATTGCATAATGATGCGTAAGAGGACATTTCATCCATGTTTGCTTCTAAAATTCGAAGAATCCTGATTGGCGACCCGCTACACAACTCTCAACAACAACACGAATTAATTCCGAAATGGAAAGCTCTTTCGCTTTTATCTTCTGATGCCTTGTCTTCAGTAGCGTATGCGACAGAAGAGATTATTATTCCACTCACATTAAGCGGAATTGCGTTTGCTACTGTTTGGTCTCTGCCGATTGCTTTAGGTATCTTAGCCTTGATGATGATCGTGACTCTTTCTTACCGCCAAACTATTCGCGCCTATCCCGGTGGTGGTGGAGCTTACACTGTTGCAAAAGAAAATCTTGGAACTACCGCAGGTCTTGTTGCCGCAGCTGCCTTACTTATTGATTACACGCTCACGGTAGCCGTGTCGATTTCAGCCGGCGTAGAAAACTTAGTTTCTGCCTTTCCTTCTTTAGCTGGAGTTCAAGTATTTACCTGTGTTTGGATCATCTTACTTATTATGATTCTTAGTCTTCGTGGAGTTAAAGATTCTGCGACGGTGTTTGCAATTCCAACTTATCTTTTCATTTTCTCTATCTTTGTTTTAATTGGTGTGGGTTTAATTCGTGGACCTAGTGATCCAGCAGCTGTTCACCCGCATACCGTGATGATGAATAATCTTCCGGATATTGGCTGGATCTTGTTATTGCGCGCCTTTTCTTCGGGATGTACGGCCTTAAC
>CAMLRE010000038.1 GCA_946482355.1 uncultured Bdellovibrio sp. | reverse complement strand
GCTATCCGTCTAGTAGCTTTTTCATTTTTTACGCCATCATTTTTTTAGTAAATGCCCAGTCGGCTACTTTTGAACTTTTGTTTTAATAAAATTTAAAATATCGTTTTTCGCGGTTTTGAAATCGTCGGATGTTGTTAGCATTTCCATTTCACCGTAGTTTGGATAGTAGGCGAAAGTTTGTTCGTCTTTTTCACAAAGACCTAAGCAACCGCTCGTCATTACACGAATTTTTTTGTGAGCATCAAACTCTTTTAAATCAGCGCGCAATTCAGATTTTAATTTTTCAGCGCGTTCTGGTTTTGGATCAGAGAAATCCTTACCGCATTTTGAACAGATAAAAAGGCTGCCTTTAGTAAATTTAGGATTGTAATTTTTTAACATAAAGATCCTTTAGTGAGTCTTTCAATAGAGTGTATTTGATTTTACCCAAATCCGTCACAGGAATTTCATCAACCTCGATATAGCTATAGATTTTCTCGTACGGACGCACCTGCTCATTAAACTTAAGAATGATTTGCTCTGGGTTTTGGCCTTTTAAAACCACCAGAACTAAACTTGCGCCATCACGGGCATCAGGTAAATCGCAGATGGTAGCTTGATGAGAATGAACTGATCTTTGCAGAACTTGGCGCAGCTCGTTTAACGAGACACCTTCGCCTTTAACTTTTACGAAATCTGATTCACGTTGTAAAAATTTAAATTTGTTTTGCGAAATTTCAACTTGGTCATTGGTTAAAACCCAGGGCGAAAGTTTTTCACTGATTAACTCTTGGGTTTGTAAATTTAATTTTAAAATATAGCTGGCGTTTGAATCTGATTTGATTTTTAAGCGGCCATTCTCTGATCCGATTTCTACACCCGGCAAGGCTTCAAAGTATTCGTCATGAATATTTTTTTTCACCGCGATCATCGAAGCTGTTTCTGTCATTCCGAAAGTTTGAACTAACGGCCACCCTAAAGCCTCAGCTTGCTCGGCTAAAACTAAATCTAGCGCCGCTCCACCAACAAATACCGTTTGTAAGTAAGCTGGCGCATCCCATTTTTTTTCAACAATTTCATAAATCTGCGTGGGCACCAGAGACAAGTGAGTTACTTTGTTTTCATGGAGCCATTCAGGAGAAAATTTTTCCCAAGATGTGTAATAAGTTGTAGCCCCGACTGCGTGAGCCCGCAGTAAAATACCTAAACCACCTACATGAAAGAGCGGAAGCACGCAGCCCCACACTGAACTTTCATTACCATCAAATTCTTTATTAACCCGTTTGGCTGAATTAATTAACGCTTGCTCAGTTAACGCAATCACTTTTACTGACTCTTGCGAGCTTTGCGTTGAACCACTGCTTGGAATTAACACGTAATCACGGGCTGCGATTTTTTCGGTGAATTGTTTTTTTATTTGAAAGAGATCTTTTTTCTCTAGCGAGCTTGCGCGGTGATTTGAAAGAATAAAATTATCACCATCAAGGGCCGGAATCCAATTTAGTTTATTTAATAAAGTTGTAAAACCAATACCATAACCATCAGCCTGATAAGTTAATTGATCGCCTTCAACTTTAAAGGCCCGACTAAACTCATTTTCTTCATAGTGTGATAGTGTTAAAAAGCCATGCGTTTTTTGCGGGTACATTTGCGCAAAATGCAGTCCGTGCGCAAGACCTACCGGATGTTCCATTGATGAAGTGATTGAAAAATCCTGAGCTGGCATTTTATCTTCGCGTGACGGTTTCCACACGCGAAAGTGCCAGTTTTGTTCTTCAGCCTGTTTCCAGTCTAACATCAATTTTACTTTAGCTGAAAACTGACTCCATTGGTCACGGTGAAAGAAAAAAGGGTCTTCGATGTATTCGATTTTTTTTAAAACTTCTTCGCTTAAAAGATGAATAAATTCTGAAAACAAAAATTCACTGATGCAGTTATTAAAATCAATACGGATATTTTTAAAACGCGCAATGTTTTCAACTAAGAACTTTGCAAAATCGTAAACGTGTTCATTACCTTTGATTTTTACAGTGACCTTTGAAAAATCAAAATCACCTTTTAAATCACGAAAATCAGAAATAAGAATATTATTTTTAATAGGTTCTGCGGTTACTAATATTTTTTTGTTCTTACGCGCTTCGAGATCTAATAGTGCTAAATCAACCGCTCGTTGGTACAAGGGCCCTTGCGACGCTAATTCTTCATCTAAAGTTTGATCACCAAAGTTGGGCCAAGGGCAAAGATCAGAAAAACCTTCGTTGCCATCAATGTCTTGAATTTTAATTAAAGCACCACGCTGTGATTCACCGGCGGTCACGGCATTAGGTTTTACTTTGCGTTTTAGCGCGTAGTAATGAACCCAAACTTGCAGTGACTTACCGTTATGCTTCATTAAATCAATGACCCGATTAAAAATCCGATACTAAAAATCATTCCGTAACCAGCAGATCTAGCTAAGAATCTATTGTATTCAGCCGATGGTTCAGTATTAAGAATTTTTTTAATTACAGAAAGACCCAACGGTAAAGAAAGTGTCGGCAAAATATAAAGCCAGTATTTTTGTTGGTTTAACCAGTAATAGCCCATTAAAAACGGCGCCACGATTAAAAAGATAATCCAAACTTTTGCACCAGTTACACCTAAGCGCACGGCTAAAGTTTTTTTATTCACTTCTTTATCTGTGTGAATATCGCGAAGATTATTAATCGCAATTAAAATCGTACTTAAAAAACCAACCTGCAATCCAAGCACGGCCGCATCCAGTGTATAGGTGCCAGTTAATAAATAAAATAATCCACCGACGGCCACTAAACCAAAAAAGATAATAACAAATAAGTCACCTAAGCCGTAATAAGCTAAAGGCATTGGCCCTGATGTGTACGCATAACCCATTAATACCGACAACACGCCAATAATAACAATCGGCATTCCACCGTGAATCACTAACGGAATACCTAAGATCATTGCCAATGCAAAAAATCCTGTCGCCATCCACATCACTTGTTTAAAAGTAAAAATCTTTTGCTGAGTTACACGCATTGGTCCAACACGTTTTTCATTGTCAGCACCTTTTTTAAAGTCCATCGCATCGTTAACGAAGTTAGTACCGATCTGAATACAAAAACTTGAAAGTAGCGCACAAACAATAATCCACCACTGAATCGGCACATGCAGGCTTTGTACTAAACCAATTGTTGCAATCACCGGCACAACCGCTGCTGATAAGGTTTTCGGGCGGGCCGCTAAAACCCAAGCTTTTAAATTTGATTGCGCCATTATTTCTCCACTTCTTTACAGGTTGGCGTTGCTCCATCCGGACAGGCCGCAAAAGTATTCACTCCAGGGGCCGGCATAGCTCCGTTTGGAATTGGCTGACCCATTGGGCAAGTGCATTCCTGACAGACCACTTTCTCAGCGACCGGTGTACAAATTTTGCGCGTATTTGAGCTGTTCTGCTTTACAAAATATCCTAAAGCCAAAACAATCACGATTCCGATAACACCCAGAGCTATTTTCTTAAAATTCATAGAGATAACTTAAAAAAATTGCAGCTTTTTATCAATGAAATAACTTATATTGTTAAGGGTCAAAGCCTGGGGCTTTCAAGGGGTTAAGATGAACTACATTATTCCTGTAATTGCATTTATTGCTGGTGGTGCCGTGATTGGTTTTGCCGTGTATTCAAAAATGCGCGTTCAAACTGAAATCTGGCGTAACAAGTATGATGTTGAAAAGGCCTTAAGCGAACAGCAAAAAGCTTTAAGCGAACAATCTAAAGCCACAACGCAAGAGTTACAAAACCGCATGACTATGCAGTTTGAAAACTTAGCGCAAAAAATCTTCGATGAAAAATCAGGTAAATTAACAGACCAAAATCACAAACAATTGGCGACGCTGTTAGATCCTTTAAAAGAACGCATTAAAGATTTCGAGAAAAAAGTTGAAGACACTTACTCACAAGAAAGATCTGAGCGTGGTCACCTACGCGGTGAAATCAGTAAATTAATCGAATTAAACACTTCGATGTCTAAAGAAGCACAAAACCTTGTAACAGCCTTAAAAGGCGAAAATAAAACTCAAGGTAACTGGGGCGAATTAATTTTAGAAAATATCTTAGAGCGTTCCGGCTTAAGAAAAGGTGAAGAGTACATCGTTCAAGAAACTGTGCGCGGCGCTGAAGGTGAAATCTTACGCCCTGACGTGATCGTGAAACTTCCAGACGGAAAACATCTTATCATCGATTCAAAAGTCACTTTATCAGCTTACGAAGGTTATAGTTCTGCCACTGACGAAGCTCTTCGCCAAAAGCACGCTGACCTTCATATCGAATCATTAAAACGTCATATCGCAGGCTTATCTGAAAAGAAATACCACTTAGCCAATGAAATCGTATCACCAGATTTCGTGATGTTATTTATGCCGCTTGAACCAGCTTTTGCTTTAGCATTTAAACTAAAACCAGAGTTATTCGAACAAGCTTGGGCGAAGAATGTAGCCATTGTAAGCCCTACGACGTTACTGGCGACTTTAAGAACCGTAGCTGCTTTATGGAAACAAGATAAACAACAAAGAAATGCGCTTGATATCGCTAAACGCGGCGGCGAGCTGTATGACAAATTTGCGGGTATTGTAAAAGATCTTGAAACTTTAGGTGAACGTTTAAATTCAACTCAAAAAGTTCACGCCGATATTATGGGAAAAGTTTTTACCGGTCGCGGAAATTTAATTTCGCAAGTTGAAAAACTAAAAGAACTAGGCGCTAAAGCCGATAAATCTTTACCGGCTCCGCTCGAGTAATTATCTATTCGCAACCCGGTTGTGGTGTTTGACCAGAAAATGTAAGACAAATTTTTCCTAATTGAGCACCACCGCCTGCACTTGGCTTTTTAGGACACGCGTATTGAGGCGCACCAAAAACTCCTTGTGGAATTTGCGGATAACCATTCATGCTGGCTTTATTTTGAAGTACTGGCGCCAGGTTACCACCATCGCTAAGAGTTTCTTGTGGGTAATGCCGAAAGTTACTGATCTCGCGAATTTTCAATTTTAAATCACCGTTACGGCCAGCGGTAAATCCATTTGTTCCCAGTGGGCAAATAGCATTCTCCATGATGGCCCCAGTACCTATGTGGGCATGAGCATAATAGTAACCCATAAGTGCATCACCGCCCGCTTCTGAATTCATGGTAAAAGTAAGTTCACCTTCAGCATAATCTGCTTCAATACTGATTAAACCACCACTACGACCGTCTTTGCCATGAGCTGCTTTTGCTCCCGGAATAAATCCTTGAATTGTTGAATGGTTTAAAACGATTAATTTTTTTGTCTGAATTTCTAAATTAAAATTTTCAGTTGTTACTGTTGAATTATTCAAAAATACGCGTTCGTTTTGAATTTTCATGTGATTGGTTAATTTAAAATTAGCCGGAAAAATATAATCTCTCGGAACTTCTAAATCACGCGTTTCAGAAGTAATCACGTGATACTGTTGATCTAAGATTTCAACAAGTACGGCGACCTTACGGCCACCTTGAAGATTTGCAACAGCCTCAGTGGGTCTTTCAGATGTGTTAACCGCAAACATCACCTGCCCATCCATGCTGATGCGAACGCGGTCGCGAGTTTCAGGCCAAGAAAAAACCATATTGTAAATATTCGGCTGTACCTGACCTTCAAATTCTACGAAAACGTCATCTAAGCGTAATTCACGATTTGTGACCTGCTTAGGTTGAACCGGGCGAGGCTTAGCTTGCGCTTCTTTTGCGGCCACTTCCGATTTTTTTTGAATTTTACAACCTGTCATGGCGATAGCCACGGCAAGAACGGCGAAAAAAGTTTTATGTTTCATTTGAGTTTTCCCCTTTGTTTTACTTTCGAAGAAAGTCTTAAAGCAAAGGGGCCAACTGAACTGTCGGGATATTATTTAGATTCTAAATCCGTCGACCGGAGAGCGCCGGATCTGACCACTTGGCCGTTTTGAAGTTCGATAATCTGGTCATAGTCTTTAAGTGTTGAAAGCCTGTGGGCAATTGTCACAAGCGTAATACCATCTAAAGATGTGCGAATCACTTTTTGAATAAGAGCATCGGTTTCTAAATCGACACTGGCCGTAGCTTCATCTAAGAAAATAATTTTAACTTTCATTAAAAGAGCACGCGCTAAACAGATTAACTGGCGCTGACCTTGCGAAAGATTCGATCCACTTTCAGTCACATGGTAACTTAATTGGCCTGGCAAACCTTGAACGAAGTTTTTTAAGCCTACTTTTTCTAACACTGACCAAACTTCAGCATCGGTTTTTTGTGAATAGCGGTCGATATTACCACGTAAGCTTCCCATAAATAACGACGGATCTTGTGGAATCACCGCTAAGTTTTGGCGAAGCAATTCTAACGGCACTGTTTTAATTGAAAGACCATCAATTAAAATATCACCCTTATAAAAATTCACAAAACGGTACACCGCCTGAAACAATGTCGATTTGCCAGAGCCTGTGCGCCCTACAACACCGGCGCGGGCGCCAGAAGCAATTGCAAATGAAACGCCTTTTAAAACATCTGGTAAATGATCGGCGTAGCGTACAAAAACATCTTTAAATTCTAATTTTCCTGAAGCTGGCCACTGCGGATGGGCTTTAACAAAAGCATCAACGTTCACGTCATCTTGTTCGGCAGGTAAGTTGGTGTAAAATTCTAAACGCTCAACCGATGTCATACGTGATTCAAGATCAGAAAAAATTCTGACGCCCCAATTAAGGTGGCGCCAAAATTCTAAGGCATACAAAGTCACAAGACCAGCAAGGCCTGCCGTTAACCAACCTTTAGAGCTTGCGTAGATTACCGCAATCGCTGTGGTCATTGAAATCGTAGCCCCAATTAACGGCAAACGTGATGAGAACCAACGGTTCACCATATAGTGTGTGTAAAACATTTCTGTTGAGTAATTTAGTTTTTGTAAGAACTCTTTCATAAACCACTCTTGTGATTTGAAAGAACGAATCACAGTTAAACCCTGAAGCGTTTCTTTAAAATGCGCATAACGTGGTGAACGCGCTGTGGAATCTAAACGTTTTACTTCACGAGCTACGCGGCGGTAACGATTTTGAATCGAGTAATAAACAAAAAAGACCGGCGTTAACACCACAAGGCTTACTGGAAGCGCTACAACGATTAAGAAAAACGCTGAAAGCACATTAAAGAGCGAATGAATCGCATTGTCGAAAGTCCATTGTAGGTGAATATCAACCGATTCAATATCACGTGAAAATCTTTGTAAAATACGACCGATCGGTGTGCTGTCAAAAAATCTGATCTGACTGCGCAACACTGATTTAAGCATTTTATCATGCATTAAGCGACCGGCATTTACCCCACGGTATGTCCATTGGTAGTTATTCATAAATGTCAGTAACATCGTGAATAAACCAAAAGCGCCGTAACCTAAAACTAAAACCATCGCATCGACTTTACCGCTCATTTGTGTAAGCCATGCTCTTTGCATCATTGGTGCTGTCACATGCACGATCGCCCCAATAAAAAGCAAAGCAATAAACAAATTACGTTTTGAACTATCGCCACCTAAGGCTTTAATGTAGCTCCAGTAAAGGCCCGCGCGTACTGAACCCACTTCGCGGTCTTCATCAACTGTTACACGGCCATCGCTATCTGATTTCGCTTCGCCCCCTGAAGACACCTGACCTGATTTTTGAATTTCAAGCTCGTGTTTTTGGTTTTGTTGTTCGATCTCTAAATAGTTTCTAAATTCAGCTGATTTTTCGTAAAGTTCGGCGTAACTGCCAATTTGGTATTTGCCATCGATTAAAAATAAAATTTTATCAAAGCGGTTTAAATGCGAAATACGGTGAGTCGCCATAATACGCGTTTTATCTTTCCATTCGCCGAAAATTAACTGGTCACACAATAATTTTTCGGTGTGCGGATCAACGGCCGATAATGGGTCATCTAATAAAATCACATCAGGCTTTGCAATCACCGCGCGGGCTAAGCTAACACGTTGTTTTTGACCACCGGATAAATTCACACCTTTTTCACCGATTTCAGTTTCAGTGCCTTTAGGTAGTAAACTGATATCAGCTCTTAAACACGAAAGATGAATCGCACGGTCTAATAATGTCTGGTCTTGTTCTTCACCGAAGAATAAATTTTCTTTCAATGTCGAATTGACGATATACGCTTCTTGCGGAATATACGCCTTACGATGCTTATCGGCTAAATGTAAAGTTCCGCTGGTTGGTGCAATTTCATTTAAGAAAAGTTGTAACAACGTTGATTTACCAGAGCCCACGGCGCCGATGATGGCTAATGATTCACCTTGTTTTAGCGAAAACGATAAATCTTTAAATAACGGCACTTTATCGTCGTAGCCAAAATGTAAATCTTTAACCACGACATGTTCGCCAGCTAGTTCATCAGCAGCCGGAGGCGGAGAAAAACTATCGACTGTTTCAGATTTTAAAAAGTCAGTGATACGACGGCCGCTGACAAACACGTTCATAAAACGGCTGATAAAACGTGACAAACCACCGAAGTGATCTTCCATTAACGAAAAAATCGAAATACACGTTAAAACTAAAGCTAGGTCAATTTTTTCACCACGGTAATAGTGAATCGTTAATGCTACAAAAAGCACGACTGTAGAAATTGAAGCGTATAATAAACCCCAAAGAATTTCTGACTTAGCTAGCTTAAAGCGCGCTGAAATTTCTTTGTTACGAACATCGCCTACTTCTTGCTGAACGCTTTTTTCCCAAGAAAAATACTTCACCACACGGATCGAATTTAGAATCTGAGTCATGAGAGTCATGCGGTTATCTCGCTGAGCCATCATCTCTTCTTCCATGTGAACGAACTTTTTAGCTAAACGTTGTGTTAATGGCACAAGAATCGCCATCACAACAACGGCACCAATCGCTGACCAACCGATATAATAAAATAATAAAGCTGAACAACCGACTAACAACAACACCGCATTTGATAAGTCGATGGTTACAATGGCTGCGTCACCTAATGAGTCTGTATCAGAACTCATGAAATTTACGATATCGCCCACCTGGTATTTTTGTTTTCCGCGTGAAGACAGTTTCAGGGCGTGCGTGAAGATTTTTTTATTAACGATGTTTGTTGTAACTTGAAAGAAATTTAACGTGTGAAAGAAATAATGCTGAATCGCAATCCCGTTACCTGCACCACATAAACCAAAACCCACGGCGTAGGCTAATAACACCCACATGTGTTCAGTTGACCAGTTGTTTTGTTCTAATCCTGAAATAAATTGATGAATTAAAATCGGTGTTGCAAAAGAAAATAAACTGGCGATCACCTGAAAGAACACCGAATTCATCAGGATCGATTTATTGACACGAAATAAACTTTTATAAAGTGATTTATTTGAAGACCAATCAAGGTTTGGATTGTCGATTTCAGGGTTATAGGCGCTTAACAGCTCGGGAAGTTCCAGCTTATCATTAGCATCTACAAGACGTTTAGCCCCAAGGTCGATTAACCCAGAGGCTTGAGAAAAGATCAATTTTTTGAATGGCATCTGACGAGAATGTCAGCTTTTATAAAGATTGGTCAATCTCTGACTTATTGTTTAGTTTCACTGCGCAAGAAAGCCCTTGTGATAAGGCTTTGATCGACACATTAGGATTTTGAACCACGCGGCTTTGTAGTTTTACAAAGATCGGTTCACGAATCGCTAAGTTATTATCTTGTAATACACACTGACGAGCGATGCGCGCTTCTGGATTGATAACAATCGGAGCTTTCACATTGGCTGTCATTTGTGTTGGATCATCTGGAATTGTGATAATGTTCATGAATGTAGGCTTTTGATCAGCTTTGATTTTTAAAAGTTCTAATTCATTTTTAGTAAGATTAACTGAGTAGTATTGTCCGAAGATTTCTGGCTCTAATACAGGAAATGCGATTGAGGGTA
>CAMLRE010000037.1 GCA_946482355.1 uncultured Bdellovibrio sp. | reverse complement strand
GAAAATTTTATTCCAACATGGCTACCAAGATGGCTTTACTGGGCGTATTCTAATTGCAGAACAAGACGCTCCACGTGAGGACCACAATGCGCATAGCCCTAGCCCAAATTAATTCAACGCTCGCTGATTTCGACGCTAACGCCGAAAAAATTATTTCTCACATTAAAACTTTAGCTGAAAAAAAAGCTGAGCTGATCGTATTTCCCGAAGCTTCGCTTTTTGGCTATCATCCTTTTGATTTGTTAGAACGTGAAACTCTAATCACGCAACAAAATAAGGCCTTACAAAAAATCTTAAAAACAATCCCGCAAGGTGTTCATATTCTTGTGGGCGGTTTTGAAAAAAACAAAAACAAAAAAGGCCGCCCGTATTTCAACAGCGCTTTTTTATGTAAGAAAAATAAAATCGTTAAAACTTTCAGAAAGCAGTTGTTGCCGACAGGCGATGTGTTTGATGAAGCCCGCTTTATTGAACCAGGTGATGTAAAGCAAAACTACTTTCAAATCGGTAAGAAGAAATTTTTCTTAACGATCTGCGAAGATATGTGGGCATGGCCTACAAAAGAAGGCTCTGAATATTCTGAAAATCCTTTACTAAAAGTACCGAAGAAAAAAATCGATCTTGTGATTAACATGAGTGCTTCGCCTTTTTTCACGGGTAAATTTAAAAAGCGCCAGTTTGTAGCTGCGCAAACGGCAAAACATTTTAAAGCGCCATTGTTATATGTGAACTTAGTCGGTGCTCAAGATGAAATTATCTATGACGGGCAAAGCTTTTTAGTATCGCCAAAAGATAAAATTTTATTCAAAGCCCAGTCGTTTGCTGAAGACACGAATGTGATTGATCTTAATACTTTAGAAACCTGGAGCCCTAGTAATAAATTTGAAACTCCCACTGAAGAATTACGTAAGGCTTTAGTGCTGGGGTTAAAAGATTACGCCCAAAAAATCGGTGTCAGCAAAGTTCATTTAGGTTTATCAGGTGGAATTGACTCAGCTTTAGTGGCCGCTCTTGCAGTCGATGCTTTTGGGTCTAATAATGTGAAGCTTTTTGCTTTGCCGACTGAATACAATGTTGAATTAAGTATGACATATGCGCGCCAGCTGGCAGCCAATTTGGGTTCTGAATTTAAGGTAATGTCTATTCAATCAACATTTGAATTTATCAGAACACTTTTAGATGGCGAATTTAATGTCGAAAAATTCGGTCTAATGCATGAAAACTTACAATCACGTATTCGTGGGTTATTTATGATGGCCTATTCAAACTTTACCGGAAGTTTATTATTAACAACGGGTAATAAATCAGAATATGCCACGGGCTATGCGACACTTTACGGAGATATGTGTGGTGGCCTAGCACCATTAGGTGATTTAACGAAAAAACAAATCGTTGAACTTTGTGAGCACTACAATAAAGAAATTGAAATCATTCCTGATTTTATTATTCGCCGCCCGCCAAGTGCCGAACTTCGTCCGAATCAAAAAGACCAAGATAGCCTTCCACCATACGAGCTTTTAGATAAAGCGGTCCAAAATGTGGTTGAAAAGAAAAAGCCGGCGAAAAGTGAAACAGAAAAATGGCTTTTAAAACAATTAATGAAAACCGAATTTAAACGCTGGCAAGCGCCACCGATTTTAAAAGTGACCGAACATTCTTTTGGGCGTGGCCGCAGATATCCTATCGCGCACAAAGCTAAAGAATAGATACGGCGTTACTTTTTGAAACGCGGTGCATTTCAAAAAGTAACGGCCTACCAAATAAAAAAAAGCCAGGTTCATCACCTGGCTTTTTAGTTTTTAATTTCAATTTTTTAATTAGAACAAGAAACCCATTTGTTTAGGCTGGCGTTCAATCTGAGGAAATTTAAATTCGGTTTTACCTGTTAATTGAACTAAGTTTTCAATCTGTGGTGCGCGGCCGCCCACAGATAAACGTTTTACCATTTCCCAAAAAACCATTCCGCAGTAAGTAGCATCTTCTTCCGCTCTGTGGAAATCAGATGAAGGGATTTTAAAATGTTGTACTAAAGTTCCTAATTTGTAGTTTGCTAAACCAGGAATAAGTTTACGAGACATTGGTAGAGTATCGACTACAACACCTTTAGGAGCTTCAGATTCAAATTTTTTGATATCAGACACTAAAAATTGGCAGTCAAACGGTGCATTGTGAGCCACCATGACATCGTTACCGCAAAATTCTGCGAAAGAATTTAATACGTCTTCGATTAAAGGTTTACCGGCAACCATTTCATTTGTGATTTTATTCACGGCCGTTGCACCGGGTGGAATTGGAATTTGTGGATTAATTAAAGTAGAAAAAACAGCATCAACTACGCCGTTATCGATACGTACGGCACCGATTTCTACGATACGGTCAACGCCAGGTACTGTTCCAGTAGTTTCTAAGTCAAAAGCAATAAATCTCATAATTAAATGTACACCTTCGGTATAACTATTTGTTACATATAAGTGGTGGGTCTTTCAACAAAAACACTGACAGTTTTAAAATATAACGATGCGAAAATAGAGTTCGTTTCTGAAATTAAATTTAAACAAACGCAGAATTTGTTAGATTTATTAAACGCTCATAAAATTGGCATTAGTCAATCCTGTGGGGGCTTTGCAAGCTGCACAACTTGCCGAATTTTTGTGACAAAAGGCTTACAATATATCAAGCCACGTGAAGAGCAAGAAGCCGAACGTGCGAAAGAACGAAATTTCACAGAACAAGAACGCTTAGCCTGCCAAATTGAACTTCCTGTTGAAGCAGATACTGATTTCGAAATTATTATCGCTAATCCTACCGAGGATTAACGTAGAAATTATTCGTGTAAACCCAAGTAATCCACTTTGTAGCATCAGGTAACGGAAACGTAGGGCTCAGTCGAACCTGTAAGCGGTAAACACCCGGCGAATCAATCGGAAATAAACCTTCAAAAGTATTTAAGTGATCAATACGTTGTCCGTTTTTATAAAGAACAACTTCATAAAAAGGAATCGGTTCAGCGGGAAGTTTGTAATACAAGCGCAAATTTTTTGTAAACGCGACATCTTCTCCGGTAAAAATCTTTTTACGGTTTTCGGTGATGTAACTTTCAAATCCTGTGGCGTCTCCTAAGGCATCAAAAGCTACGTAAGAATGGCCGCGTTTAAGCGCTGTTAGCACTTTTTGGCTATCACTTGTGATATCACCCGTTAGTTCTGAAGTCAGAAATACGTGTTGGCTAGCGATATTAAAGCTCATTTCATAACTTGGAAATTTAATTAACCAATCGGCAAAAGGAATCGCCCGGGCCGTGGCTTCAGCTCCGACAAAGAAGCTTACTTTTTTTAACTGCGAAAGCTGATCAAAAATGGCAATTTCTGCTGAAGGTTCTTTGTATAAACGAGTTAACGCTAAACGGGGATTAAACGGGTAATAAAGAATACTCCAGATCGTCGATAGGCGTGACTCTTTCCAGGATTTTTGCGCAATACTTTTAAAATTTAAAACTTCAAGGCCATCAAAATTTAATTCTGTTAAACGAGATAACTCGTAAGGCTGATTAATTTGGTGTGATTCAACAATTAAGGCATTTGAATCTTGCGTAAAGTCTTTAGCTGTTTTTTTAAAGAAGTTTTTATTCGTTGGTGAATAATAGATAAATTGGCGGGCGCCATCATACACTTTAGCCCCTGAAAGCATACCGACATCAGATAAATACTTATCTGTGTCTAAATCGTAATAGCTGTTGGTATCTGAAATTAAAACAAAATTAAGACGCGCTTTTTTGGCTTCTTCGGCAATAGATAAAACATTGCCTGAACCTGATGAAAGATGTGAATACACATCAAAGGCAATTTTATAATCATATAAAAAAACAGACTGATCTTCGACTTTAGCCGTTGGCGGAATAACTCTGATTTCAAACTGTGAAATGTAAAACCCATACACAGCAAACGAGATCATTACGAATGTCAGAGCAAAAAATATTCTATTCATGACTGAATTCAAAAACCTCTAAATCATATTTAGGAAATTCGGCCACTTTGATTTTAGAATATTCATAATAAGTGATGGGCCATTCAGTTGTTTTATATTTAAGAACGTAAAATTTCTTTTCTTCAGGTCTTGATTGCGGAAGCGTATCAAAGAAATCATAGCGAGATAAACCGTATAGTTTATAAACCGGCGTATCTGTTAACATCGAAAACAAAGCTGAAAGCTGATAAGTCGGGCCGTATAATGGTTTATAAGCCTGTAACTGCGGGGCAATTTCGTAAACCGTTAAGCTTGTAGGTAATTGCTGCATTTTGTTTTTGCCAAAATCAGTAAAAAAGAAAACCGGAACTGCCATCCAGATAACAAAGTAATAGATTAAAGAAAACCGAACGATTTTTTTCTTATTTGTATCTAAATCAACTAAAGCCGCTGCGTGAGAGGTCATTGGCCAATTGGCTTCAACCTTAGCCTTAAACGAACTATAAAGAAAAAATAACCACTGGCCTAAAGCGCTGATTTTAAAAAGTGATTTTTTAAAATTAAACAGCAAAGAAAACATTAAAACGGGGTTGAAAATCAGAATTTGTCCAGCCAGGTAAGAGGTAGTCCACCAAAGCTGATAAGGTTTTGGTGTTTCAAACCCATGGCTTAACTGAAATTTAAATGACGCAAAATCATTCTGATAATTCCAGATTAACACCGGAGAACAGAATAAAAGCCCAAAGATAACCGTTAGTAAAACTTTTTTACTGAAAAATACTTTTAGACGTTTTTCAAAAGCTAATGCAATTAAGGTCACTAATGGAAAAAGCACAATGTGGTATTTAGAACAAAAGCCTAAACCAAGACTTACACCTAACAAGATATAATCTTTGCTTCTTTGCTCTTCTAAAATTTTTAAAACGTAATAAGACGCTAATCCCCAGAATAGAAGCAAAGGAGCATCTGGCGTAATTAAAATACTTCCTAACCCTAAAAATGGATTTAGCATTAAAAACGCCGTGAAAAGATTAAGTTCCTGATTGATATTCGTTGAATCAAGCTGCGATCTGCGGCGAAGAAAAACTTTTAGCCAGATAAAGAATGTAATGGTGCTTAAAACAACGAAGATAATTCGGGTGGCGGCCCATTTAGGAGCGAAGGGTAGATAGTTACTTAAAGCTGATAGCCAAGCCACCATGCCGGGGTGGTCGAAATAACTGAGCTGAAGGTTTTGCCCCCAAAACCAGTAATATGCCTCATCGCCCACAAGCGGAAATGTCAGAGCGACAACCAGCTTGATAAAAAATGTAAGAGCGATGAGGTTAAAAATCTTTTTGTTGAGCACTCGGTTAGAAAGTCATTTCTACAAATTTATTAGCAGGAGCCATAGGGCCTTTGCTTACACCGTTCACCGTGATGCTAACTGCACTGCCATCAGCCGCACGTAAGTGAAGACCCGCTTGTGATTTTAAAATTTGGTAAGTGTTTGCTTTTAACGTTAAACGTTTAAAGTCTGATGTGTTGCCTTTAGCGTAATCGATATAAGAATCTTTTTTCGCTTCGATTAAAACTTCAACCGCTTGGCCTTTTGATTTTTCAGCAGCCATTGTGTTTTCTGGGCCTGTTGAAGCTGGTGCAACAGTCGCTGCGGCAGATGCTGCAGGTTTTGCAGCTGTTGCTGCTGTAGATGCGATTTCTACACCACCAGCCAATGTGCTCGAAGCACTTAAAGCGTTTACAAGATCGTTTGTTGGAACAGTTTCAGCCGCTACCACTGCCGGAGAAGACGCTACAACAGCTTCTGTATTAACCGGAACACCTTCAGCCGAAGCATCAGTAACTTGTGGAATTTCATTTTGGTAGTGATTGGCTACTTTGTTGATAATTGCAATTACAATTACTAATGAAGTTACAACGGCGAAATAGATAAGGTTTTTACGGCTAAGGCCGCCTTCCATTTTACTGCCGTTGATAGATTCAACACTTTGTCTGAAAGCAACTTTAGAGCTTGTTTGAGCAGGTGTTTCAGTCGCTGCCGGCGTAACACCTGGAACCGGAGCAATCGTTTTAGGAACGGGATGAGTTGAACCCATTTCTTCTTGGAATTGTTTTAAAACAGCGTCGCTATCAATTTTTAAATAGTCGGCATAACTTTTTACGAAACCACGAACAAAAGTTTTTGCAGGAAGATCATCAGTATCACCATTTTCAATCGCAGTGATAATGCGTACACTTAATTTTAAAGCGTAAGCTACATCTTGAATCGATAAATCTTTTTTGATGCGTTCTGATTTCAGCAATTCTCCGGTGATTTTCATAGTGTTCCTTTTTCGATGATGTCGATCATTTTTTTTGATTGTTCTCTATATTTGGCTTGAGGAAATAAATCTAATAATTCTTTAAAACGCACTAATGATTGTTCTTTTTCGCCCGTGCGGTACAAAGCAATCGCTGAAAAGTAATGAGCGTCGTCGATGCCAATGGCTTTGCAAAATGTGGTTGCTTTTTCTAATTGATCAGCAGCCTGTGTATTTTCTTTAAGTTCTAAAAATGAGCGGCCTAAAAACACTTGGGCAAAACAATCTTCGCGATCTTGTGTTAAAACTTTTCTGAAATGTTTTTTCGCTTCTTTAAAACGACCACGGTTAAATTCTAACAAACCGTAGTTCATGTCGGCTTTGATTTGGTAGGGATAAGTTAAATCAGCTGACACTTCTTCAAGTAAACGTTGCGCGATGGCAAATTGTTTAAGTTCGATGTACACGCGAGCCAAATTGTTTTTAGCATCGGTATATTTGTTATCTAAGTCATAAGCACGTGAAAAATGTTTTGCCGAAAGTTCGAATTTTTCACGCACGAAATACAACATACCTAAATTATTTTGAATCTGCGGATTTTGCGGATCTAATTCTTCGGCCGCTAAAAGTTCTTTTAAGGCTAGCGGGTAATTACCTTGTTGCATGTATGAAACACCAAGCTGTTGGCGTAAAAGGGCGCGCTCTTCTGAACGATCGCTTTTAAATAACGATGTACATGATGAAACCAAAAAGATGACGACGCACAGACGAAGTAAAAACATACTCCTACAATTAGACTTTTAGAGTCTAATTGAGTCAACCTTTTCGAGCTAAGCTAATTCAAGTAGGCACAGGGTCTCGAAATGGTCGGTTTGCGGGAACATATCAAAGATCTGTAAATGGCGCATTTCAAAGTGAAAACCATTTTGATTTAAAACTTGCAGGTCACGCACTAAAGACACCGGATGGCAGCTGATATAGAGTAAAAACTTTGGTTTTGTCTCGGCGATTTTCACTAAAAGTGATTTTTCACAGCCTTGGCGAGGTGGATCTAACATAATTAGATCGCTCGACATTGTGTTGCGCAGAGGAAATAACTCGGATTTCGTCGTGTAAAAGCGAATTTGTTTATGAAGCTTTTGTGATTTGATGACATCGACAGCTTTTGCCGTCAGGTCGGGGTTTAGCTCGATTGCGTCAATCTGCAGATCCTTAGAAATAGCAGCTAACGGGAAAGTAAAATTGCCGGCTCCAGCATAAAACTCGGTCAATGAGCGTGGGTTTGTGCCTTTGGCCAAATCCACAACAGTATTCACTAAGAGGTCATTCACAAAGCGATTCACTTGCGAGAAAGATAACCCCTCGCTTTGGGCGCCAATTTTATAAAATTCAACTTTACCTTCAGCATTGATTTTTAGTTCATGCTTTAAAAGCTTATCGCTTGGGCGAATTTTAGATTTATTTGTCTTAAGCCAATCACGTAAAGGCTTTTCTGAGATCAGGCAATCTTCGATATCTACTAAATCATGGGATTCTGGCTTGAAATAACCAAGCTTTGTGCCCATTTGTTTAAGCTGAATGCGATTGCGGTATTCAAAATTGTTCGGGCTTACCACTGTAGGTAGTAAGTCGTATTTTTGTTCAGGAAGAAATTTTTTAAAAAGATCTTTTAGAATTAATTCTTTTTGTGCAATTTGATGTTTTTCATCAATGTGCTGCCATGAACAGCCACCGCAGTCTTTGAAATACGGGCACGGGGCTTCACGTCGAAACGGGCTCGGTTTTAAAATCGAAACGATTTCTCCGTTTAAAAAGTTTTTTTCAACATGGGTAATACGAACGCGCAAAAGGTCGTCAGGAGCGGATTTGGGAACAAAGACCACAAGCTTTTTATCTTGGTAATCAATACGCCCAATACCAGAGCCGCCGACCGCCAATTTTTCAATGGAGATGTCGTGCTCAGAATGCAAAAGGGACTCTAGTTGAGAGTCCCTTTTTTTAGAAATAGGATTTTTATTTTCCTGACGTTTCACGTGCGAAACAGATTACATGTTTACTAATTCGTGTTTATCAAAGAAGATCGCTAATTCGCGTTCAGCAGAAGCTACTGAATCAGAACCGTGAACAGCGTTTTCACCAACTGAATCACCGTGTTTAGCGCGGATTGTGCCAGCGTCAGCTTTTTTAGGATCAGTTGCGCCCATGATTTCGCGGTTTTTTAAAACTGCGTTTTCACCAACTAAGCACATCATTACAACTGGGCCAGAAGTCATGAAAGAAACTAATTCACCGAAAAATGGACGCTCTTTGTGTTCAGCGTAGAATAATTCGCATTTTTCACGAGATAACATTCCTAATTTAGCGCCGCCGATGCGTAAGCCTTTAGATTCGAAAGTAGCGATGATGTCACCGATTACGTTCTTTTTAACTGCGTTTGGTTTAATGATTGAAAATGTTCTTTCCATTGCCATGTTGGGCTCCTTGTTTTTAAGGTTTTTATGTTACCGGATTAGGTCTATCTGTAGAGGAGAAAATGGTCAAACAATAAAGCTAAATTTAGCCCTACAGACTGATCAAAAACAGGCACGAATTCATTAAGGGTCTTTAAAATGAAAAAGGGCTTTGTTTTCACAAAGCCCTTTCCAAAAGATTATTAAAATTGAGTAATTATTTTAACATCGATTTAAGCGTAGTTCCCATGTCCGCTGGCGAACGAGAGATTTTGCAACCTGCAGCCTCTAAAGCTGCGAATTTAGCTTCTGCTGTGCCTTTACCGCCGCTGATGATAGCACCGGCATGGCCCATACGTTTTCCCGGAGGCGCTGAAGCACCTGCGATGAATACCGCTACTGGTTTTTTGAATTCTTTTTTGATGTATTCAGCTGCTTCTTCTTCAGCTGTTCCACCGATTTCACCGATCATGATAACCGCGTCAGTATCTGGATCTGCATTGAATAATTTTAACATATCAATGAAGTTTGTGCCATTTACCGGGTCACCACCGATACCAACACAAGTTGATTGGCCTAAACCTAAAGCTGATAATTGACCAACAGCTTCGTAAGTTAATGTACCAGAACGTGATAAAACGCCGATACGGCCAGCTTTGTGGATGTGACCAGGCATGATACCGATTTTGCATTGATCTGGAGTGATAACGCCAGGGCAGTTCGGACCGATTAAACGAGTGCGTTTACCTTGCATGTATTTCTTAACTTTAACCATGTCTAATACTGGAATACCTTCAGTGATACAGATCACTAAATCTAAATCAGCATCAACCGCTTCCATAATAGAATCAGCAGCAAACGGAGGTGGAACGAAGATCATTGATACAGTCGCGCCAGTTTTTTCTTTTGCTTCTTTAACAGTGTTAAATACCGGAATACCTTCGTGAACTGTTCCACCTTTACCTGGTGTAACACCTGCAACCATTTTTGTTCCGTATTGTTTACATTGTAATGAGTGGAATGAACCTTGAGATCCTGTAAGACCTTGGCACATTACTTTTGTATCTTTATTAATTAAAATAGCCATTTAAAACCTACTTAATTGCTGCAGTAATTTTTTTAGCAGCATCTGTTAAATCGTTTGCTGGAATGATATTTAAACCAGAATCAGCTAAGATTTTTTTACCAAGTTCTACGTTAGTACCTTCTAAACGAACAACTAATGGAACTTTTAATCCTACTTCTTTAGAAGCAGCGATAACACCTTCAGCGATAACGTCACATTTCATGATACCGCCGAAAATATTAACTAAAATTCCTTTAACGTTTTTGTCTTTAAGGATGATTTTAAAAGCGTTAGTTACTTTTTCTTTATTCGCACCGCCGCCAACATCTAAGAAGTTTGCAGGAGTCGCGCCATGAAGTTTAATAATGTCTAGTGTCGCCATTGCTAAGCCAGCACCGTTAACTAAACAACCGATGTTACCATCAAGTTTGATGAACGCTAGATCGTATTTAGAAGCTTCGATTTCAGTCGGCTCTTCTTCGTTTAGATCG
>CAMLRE010000036.1 GCA_946482355.1 uncultured Bdellovibrio sp. | reverse complement strand
TAGCTTGTTCAGCTAATTCAGCTGTTCCGGCAAATACCGTTGATGTTAACAATAAAGACACCAGAATGATTTTTGTGTTTTCCATACCTTAAGTAAAAAAACATTTTGTACAAAGCTCAAATTTTCGTTCTGTTAAGGCAGGATAATGGTCTAGGTTTGGACAAAAACTTAACCTTATCCTGACACAGGCAGTGTCTTTAGGATTCCGGAGCGCTCTTTTTGATTCCGGAGCAAAAAAACCTTATAACTATAAATTTATTTACAAGACAGCCGATAAGTTTAGTACATCTTAAAAGCGATCTTTTTACCGGAGGGTCGTTCTTCACATTAACGGATTGGCCAAAAGCCAATCCGTTTTTTCTTATCTAAGCTGCATAATTTTTTATTTAGCTAAGAATATTTAACTAAGAAAAAGACTCCAAAAATGCCACGCTGGGGGCCACGACCAACAAGAGAGTCCACACTGTAGCTGTCTACAGAATAGACGGTCTAAGGAGGCTATTTTGCATAAGAGTTTCAGAGACAGTAAGATTTATAAAATTTCGCGTTAATCGTAGGCGAAAGCTCGACAGACCCCACGCAATCGAGGTAAATAATTAACTGTGTAGGAGCAATTATGAACCCATTATCAAATCTCGCTTTTGACAGTGCTAGTTTACAATCCAAAGCCTTAGATCTAAAGGCTGTTGAACTCTTAGAAAACCTGGCCTCAATCAGTAAGACATATGGGTATCCCGTTCAAGCTCACACTCAAAAAGCGTTGTCGACACTTACGAGTCTGCCGGTAGATAAAAAAGAAAATTTAATTAAAAAGCTACAAAACTCGATAAATATTGCCGCTGGAGCCCCTGAAATTGAAAAAGATGGCCATAGTGAACGAAAACACGTCGAACAAGCCCTTAATATGTATGGCTTTGAGCTTAGAGATAAAGATTTTTGGAATACGGTTAGAAAAGACGAGCTTATTGAAATGTATAATACCGATAACATCCAAATATTCAGAACTTTTAATTTCTTTACAACATCTTCATACTCTCTTTTAGATTTATTGGTTTACGAATGGTACAGCCTTTGGGAAAGACCAAGCGGAACTTTCGATAAAATGTTTGAGGTCGTTGGTTCTATTTTTTCAGGCCAAGTAAAAGGCGTTGTTCCAGCTCAAGTTCCGGAGCATGTGATCAGCGAAATTTTCAATCCGAATGATGAAGAGCACTTTACTTCTCGTTCTTCACTTTGCAAGTTTGGTGTTATCTGCCCGATTTATAATAAAGCCGATGGCCAAATTGCTGGACTACTTGTTACGGCTCGAGTAACCCCAATAGCTACGGGCGAACAAACAAAAGGCATCTCTTTTATTTAGTTTTAAAACTAAGCCGCCTGTTTTTTGTTTTCTTTTTCGCTATCACTGTAAAGATCAGGCCGCAAGAACTGAGCAAAGGTTTTAGGCCTTTGCTGAGCCAACCAACCCGCTTTAATAAAATGAAATTCATCATTATCAGACTTTAAGGCATTGATCACTTCATGGGCCTTAGGCAGCTCATGCCAGGCAAGATCGGGCATCATATGATGTTCGGTATGAAAATTAAAATTAAGAACCAAATGTTCAACTAAAAAAGGATAGCGGCATGACCTAACGACCGAATGCTGATCCCAAACTCCTTTTCTTTCTTGAGGATCGTAGGAATACACCCCCACGTGGTGAGGCAGATTAATAAAATCGAAAAGCAGTGAATACAAAAAGATCCCAAGGCCAACCACAGCCAGTTGTGAAAAGCTAAGGGCGTAGATACAACTTCCCCACAATACCAAGGGGCTCACCAAGCTCACCCATAAAACAAGATTACGGGGATCTTTATATAATTTAATTCCTGAATGCGCCCAAAAAACGATGTACTGAAAAAAAGCCATCAAAGGAAACCGCGTTCGCCACATCACCGTAAACACAGCTTTCATAAAGCGTGAACTATCCGGGTATTTTTTGACAACTTCCAACGCCGGATCTTTGTGAAAGTTTCCTGTCCAATAATGATGTTCGATATGAATGGCTTTCCATAATGAAAAAGGCAAAAAGCAAACAGCACCGGCGAACAAACCTAAGCCATAATTTAATCTACGGTTAGGGGCCGCACTTTCATGAACTGCCTCATGCATAAAAGCAAAGTTTCGAAACATCAAAAGAGCAAACGGTAAAGCCGCTACCCAAGATAAAAATAGAGGCTGCTGAAGAAAATAAATAACTCCTGACCACAGAACAACATCTTCAAATACATACAAAAAAAACTGCGGCCACTGATGTTTAAAATGCAATTGGCTTCGAATATTTTTATACGACTCTTTATTCATATAAGATGTTTCGGTAGGTTTTAATTTTTTAATGATAAATATCTTATTATTTGCGTATTTTAAAATAATGCGTATTAAAAACCTGTTAATAAATCTGTATTAACGCATACATCACGGCACAAATTATGTGCCATGCTCCATATTAATATAGCAGAATCTCATTTTAATATGTTTCGAAATTTTCCAACAAATTAGATAAAATAATATTTATCCTTTAGTTCTGGGGGATCAAATAATGAACAACCTGAACAACTTTAAGTTAGTTATTTTAGATTACGCCATTGGACATCTAGATAATCCATCGACTCAGCACGCGCTTAACGATGTCATTATTAATAAACAAAAAAATTTCGCCAGAACTGACCCAAATTATGTTGTTATGGATAAGCACGATATGATCGGAACGCATTATCTGATTTACGATGTCAGTGAAATGTTTAAACCAAAACTGATCTTAGCCATTCGCACCACCTTTGAAGACCGAGCCCAACAACATCATCTCAAAACCCCAATACAAGACTTAATTCCTCAACTTAGCCCCGAAGCTCAAAAGCATTATCAAAACTTTAAAACTAAGAAAAAGTATCTGGCAGATTGTAATTCGTGGTTTGTCGATTTGGATTACACGCAAAAAAAATCAGGATTAAATCTTTCTGATATCGGTTACGCTATGGTTTATGCCCATGTGACCCGCATGGGATTTGATCATATACTCGGATGTACAAACGAAAAGTATAAAGCTTCTAGATGGCTAGAGCATATCGGTTATTTTGATAAATCGCATATGTTTATCCACCCTGTTGTTCCGGATCCTCATATGTTTATTATCGTTGAAAAATTTAATACAAATTATTTGAATTCAATTTACCGAGAGTACAGCGCACTGTTCGACAATCTGCAGGAAGTTTTGCCACCTGATTTTAAGCATCAGAAGTGGGAAGAAGCCCAGGCGGTCTTTCTAAATAATGTTCTGCCATTAAAGAAAGCTGGCTAAAATTTGGTGAGAAGAGCTGCACTCGCCCCCCTGTTTATGGGTGTTAAGTGCAGCGTTTAAGCTTACACAGCTTTCTTTTGGTTTTTAGATTTAGCGTAGACTTTTTCAGAAATAATTTTCTTAGAATCCGCTAGCATCACTTTAACTAACTTATCGCGGTTTAAATCTAAAACCGAGATTAGCTTTTGAAAGCAGTGATTCGGTGGAGCGCACATTCCGCGCTCCCAGTTAGAAACGAATTGAGTGTGGACGTCGCCAAGTTTACCAGCTAATTCAGCTTGAGTGAAACCTGAGCTTACGCGTTTTTCTTTTAAATATTGGCCTAGTTCAAAAAATTCTGTCATGCCCTAGTTATATAATAATTTTTTATTTACGTAAAGAGGCTGAATTCTTTACAAGGCGAGTAACGTCATTTTATTGCATCTGAGCAATAACTCTATAATTTTTTAACGACAAGTTCCTGTTTTAGGATCGGCTTCGATCTGCATAAATAGCTTAGGGTTCATCTGGGGGCATAAATCCTGAAAGTTGTTAACCCCAACACTGACCGCTGGGTTTTTCTTATCAGTTTTATTGTTAGGATAAATGGCAACGTAAGTTTTTCCGTTCTTATGGTTTAAGCCCACGTTTGTTGTATTGCCGATTTGCCTTTGTGGAAAGTTGGCTAGATCAATAACACAGGTCTTTTTTCCGTCTTGAGCCACAAGCTTAAAATACAAAACTTTATTGTGCTCAATCTTCATTTCAAGCGTTTGTTTAAACGTTAAACGAATACCATCAACTACTTCACCGCCATAAGAGCACTTAACATCGGCGTTTAAATCTTCTTTTTTTCCACCAACGGCACTTGTTTTAATTGTGCCTGCACCGCTGATGGGCCCAGCCGTCAACGTCGGCTGTGGATCAGTAATACAATCCAAACACTCAGTCGCTTTCTGCGGGTTTTTCATATCTTTTAATTTTGAAGTGGCCTGATTCATCGTATCTAGAGCTGCAAGTGATGGTTCACGGTTTTCTGAAGGATCTGGTGAACGATAAGCACTGACAGGCTCACGAGCTTCCATGTATGTGGCGCGATCCATTGATTTTGTGATTGAACCAAGGCTTGAGAAAAAATTAAATAACGGGCTTTGCGTGTTATTCATCGCCCACATTGATTGCCCCATCATCGGGCCCGATTGCGGTGTGAATTGCATAGCGTATTGGTTGTTACCCATATTGATCGCTTGCAAGACCTGTAATCGCTGCCCCGGAGGAATCTGCGCTAACTGCAATTGCTGTTGCGGTGTTAAATATTGGGGATACATCTGGCGCATCATCATATCCATTTGCGCCTGCTGCTGTAACGTCATCGTCGTTGCCACAGGCGTTTGGGCCACGGCAAATGTTGATATAAATAAGATGAAGCTTGCGATAAATCTCACGTTAGACCTATCGACATTTAGCTTGGTTAAATCAAGTAGACCTCAGTCTAGCTATCTACAAGCCACCTTGGCGACCCTTTAAAATAGAAAGCAGTTCTTTTTCAGATTCATAATCCATACGTGGGAGCGGAAGCGATTTTGTTTTTTTTGGCTTTTTCATAGCGACTCCATACTCTACAAGCTTTGCGGCAATACGCCTCACAACGAGCTAGGTAAGAGCATTGTAAGCAATGGCAGCGCCAATAGCCCCAGAGCAAATTGAGGCTGTTTAATACGGGCTAAAAAGTTTCCGTGCTCTTTAAGCTCAATCACAACCGAGGTAAACATCGCGCCACCGGCCATCATAAGAATCACTGGCAAGGCCTGGTTCACTTGCGAAAGTAATAAACCAGCTACAACCCCACCCGCTAACTCAACAACGCCAGAAAATAAACCACCGATAAAAGATTTTTTCAAATTCCAGCCCATGCCTTTTAAACACAAAACCATAAGTAACCCTTCAGGAATATTTTGAATGGCAATCGAAGATAAAATAGGAATCGCCGATTTTAAATCTAGACCCGCAAGCGAGGCGCCGCTGGCTAATCCCTCAGGAAAATTATGCACAATGAGTGCTAGAGCTAAAACCAACTGTGATGATGAGACCTGTGATTTTTCATGGCTTTCGTGCTCTTTACGCTCGATAAAAACTTTTAAGCCGTAAATCACAACTGCACCGAAAGCAAAACCGATAAGGCTTAAGAAAAATAATTTTGGATTATTCAGCGAGTTTTTAGCCGCTGGTGCCACCAATGAAAAAGCCACCGCCGAAAGCATTAAGCCTAAAGCAAAGTCGATTGAAAATTTAAATTTTAAAAAAGGGCCCGACTTAGCAGGAGTTAATGACAACAACGCGCCGAATGCTGTTGAAGCAAACGAGATCAAACCACCTAAAATTCCTAACCAGAGTACTGAAGTCATAAGCCATATCCTTTCGCTTACTTTAAGTATCGGTCTTTTCTATATTTATGATAACTATTATAGATAACTTTGATATAGAGATTACCTATTTAAATACAATGTGCCATAAGTGGCTTAAAACACACGTTATAGGCGTTTTATTGACTCTGACAAAATCTAATCCTTAAAATGGGCTTCTGTTTGACCGGAGGCCTTTATGTACAATCCTAAATATTCACAAGTCGAAGATTTAGAAAAACAATTAGAGTTTATCCGCCGCTATCCCTTGGGAACTCTTATCACAACTTCTGATAACAATTTACAAACAAGTTATCTTCCTTTCTTTGTCGAAGAAAAAGAAGGTGAACTTTATTTGCTGGCTCACTTAGCCCGCGCCAATCCACAGTGGAAAGTTTTAACCTCACAAAAAGCTTTAATCAGTTTTCGTGGACCAGACTGTTATATTTCTCCATCGCTTTATAAAACATCACCGCAAGTACCGACTTGGAATTACACGGCAGTCGAAGCTACTTGCGAAGCTGAATTGATAGACGATGCCGAAGGGCTTGACGCTCTAATGAAAACTTCGGTCGATTTTTTTGAACAGCGTAACGGTACAAATTGGAAGTACGAGCTACCAGAAAAATTTAAGTTGGGATTACTTAAAGCGATTGTCGGTGTGCGATTTAAAATTATTCAGATTGATGGAAAATTTAAACTAAGCCAAAACCGCGAATCTGAAGACTATCAGGCGGTGAAAGAATTCTTGCAAACAAGCAAAGCCCCGTTTGCAAGTGAAATGCTGCATTGGTTTTTAAAATGATTCTTCAACCAACGTCATGTTGGGATCAACTGTTTGCGCCACCGGTGTTAGAATTGGTTCTTCTAAGTTTAACTCTTTACCGATAGCGGTTAAACGTTCTTCGATAAGTCGTTTTGTATATGGCCCGTCTAACTTTAAATCACCGGTTCTTTGAAGTTTTCCGATCGGATGCCCCGTTACAGCTTTAAAAACTTTGTAAGTTAATTCGCTACAGTAAATACGATCATCAGACCATTCAAAAAAGATATCATATGGCTGATTGTATTTATAAAGTTGCACGTAAAGCTGCGGAACCATTTTTTGCGAGAAATATTTAAAACGCATGACTTTGTATTTATGATCTTTACTGCGAGCAATAAACGATCTTAGGGAATTCACTTGTAATGGGCCAACCGCTTCGGCCACATTCCACTCGCCGCCTTTTTTAACGATGATACCCACATGAGTCCATTGAGATCCCGTAGATTCAGCAATCGCTGCGGCCTGTTCTGTTTGGCTATGAATAAAGATCAAATCACCTTCAGCAAGCTTTTTATCTAAAGCTCCGCCGGCCAGCGCTAAATTCGGTAACAAAAGTAAACAACATAATAAAGTCTTCATACACGGTAAGTATAGGCGGGCTTTTTTAACGCAGGCAATATTTTAAATTATTGGCGCTCTGTAGTGCGTTGGTAGAAAAACCATGCAATAGCGGCAAACACTGATGTGTTGGCATCACTTTTAAAAAGTGGTGATTCCGTATTTTCGGAGCGCCCGTAATAACTGTAAGTGGCGCCAAAAATTAAGTTAAAACGATTATACTCATAAAGAAAGTTCTGCCCGAAGCTCAGTGTGGATAACCCAGGCTTTGCATCGTAGGCTTGGCGATCAACAGTTACGTACCGATCCTCCACCTGATAGTAGTAATTTGCCACGCGCTCATTGAAAAACTCCACAGACAAAGACGTGATCGCTGACAAATTCGGCACTAAAAAATTTAATTTTTGAAACCTTAATTCAGGTTCAAACACTAAACCTAAAAATTCTGTGGCCTTAAAATCAGTCTCAAAAGTAAGTCTTAGGGGGATTTGTAAGCTTAACGATCCCACTTTTGGTTCTTTCCAAAGTTTGTAACTTAAACTTGGCCCGGTTTCAAAAATATAATTTAAATCCGGCATTCCAAGACGAGCTTTATTGCCATCGCTGTCATTATTAAAGCGCGCACCGAAACTTAAATTAATCTCTAATTCACGAGATTTAAAAAGCTCAGCCCGAGTTCCTTCTTCTTGGTCAGATTTAAGAACATCACCGCGATAGATCACTAATGGTAAGAGTAAATTTTTACGCGAATATTCATCCGATGCCGGATAATCAGCAATCGACCCATAACCATACCCCACCCCAATTTCAAGTTCAGAATAAGTCGGCTCTTTTTCTTTTTTAAACTGAATATTTTTTTCGACTTCAATAATATTGATCAGATCCTGATCAACGCTTTGAGCCCGCAATCGCGGGCCCAAAAGTAGAATTAAGAATAAGATTTGATATTTACGAAATCTCATTACAACGATTTTAGTAAGAAACTTATATCAAATGCACCAGGACAAGGCGCTTAGGCCGAAGGCGTACGTTCAGTACGTCGAAGGCCGTAGCAACGAAGGAACGGGGCCTTTGAGGTCAGTTTTACTCATCATCCATTTCATCGTCGCCCATTACTCCTAACGAGTACTTCTCAACACGGTAGCGCATTGAACGAAATGAAATTTTTAATAACTTCGCAGCTTTTTTCTTCACACCGTTTGAAGCGTGAATCGCTTTGATTAATAATTCTTTCTCGATTTGACCAATAACCTTATCAAGATCTAAACCATCATCACCGATTTCAATTTCATTTGATGAAGCCATTTTACGACCTGATGGCGTATTCACCATTGGCGGTAATGACTCTGGTAAAATCGTAGATCCTGCTTCTAAAGCCACAGTGCGCTCGATCATATTTTCTAACTCACGCACGTTACCCGGATAATTGTATTTCTTTAAAATATCCATCGCTTCAACTGAAATGCTTTGAATTTGTTTTCCAAGCTTATCGTTGTATTTACGTAAGAAATGATTCGCTAATAAAGGAATATCTTCAGCGCGGTCACGTAATGGCGGAGATTTAATATTAATAACATTTAAACGGTAAAATAAATCTTGGCGGAATGTGTTTTTTGAAACCATCTCTTCAAGATTTCTGTTTGTCGCAGCAATAATACGCACTTCAACTTTCATATCATCAGTCGCACCTACGCGGCGGATAATACGCTCTTGAATTGCACGAAGTAATTTTACTTGAATCGAAGCTGGTAATTCACCCACCTCGTCTAAGAATAAAGTACCACCGTCAGCCACTTCAAAAAGACCGGCTTTATCAGCGATAGCGCCTGTGAACGATCCTTTTTTATGACCGAACATTTCTGATTCCATTAAGTTTTCAGGAATCGCACCGCAGTTGACTGTAACAAATGGCTTATCTTTTAAAGGGCCATTATAGTGAATAGCTTTAGCGATAACCTCTTTACCGGTACCCGATTCACCCGTAATTAACACGTTTGTAGGAGCCTGCGATACACGTTGAATTAAGTTAAATACAGAGTGCATAGCATCTGAATTACCCACCATGTTTTGGAATGAGTATTCTTTAACTAATTCTTTTTTAAGAACGCGCACTTCAGTTTCTAAGTTTTTAGATCTTAAAGCATTCGCAATATTTAAACGAACTTCGTCAATTTTAAACGGTTTCGTTAAATAATCGTAAGCACCAAGTTTCATCGCCTCAACAGCTGTTTCAGTTGTGCCGAACGCTGTGATAATCATGAACACGATATCAGGATAGCTTTCGCGAACATGGCGAAGCAATTCAATACCTGTTAGATTTGGCATTTGCATATCCGAAATAATCATATCAAATGACTTTTTCGTTAGAATTTCTTTGGCTTTAGCTCCGTCTTCAGCCGTCGTAACTTCGTAGCCTTCTTTTTTTAGCATGATCTCGAGAAACTCTCGGATCGATTCTTCGTCATCTACTACTAAAATACGTGATTTCATGATGTATCTCCTGTTTATGTATTCTTTATGCTTTTTTAAATTTTAAAATAAATTCTGTTCCAACACCCATTTCACTGTGGATCTGCATCTGCGCTTGATGTGACTCAAGCACTTTGTGTGTGATAGCAAGCCCTAAGCCAGTGCCCTTAGGTTTCGTCGTAAAAAAGGGTTCAAAAATTCTTTTCTTCACTTCTTCTGGCATACCGCTTCCGTTATCTTTAATCGAAAGCACCACTTCATCACCAAAAGTTTCTAATTTAATCACAAGCTTTGGATTTTCGTTATTTAACATCGCTTGTACGGCGTTCATCGAAATATTTAAAAACGCCTGTTTTAACTTATCCGCGTAACCCAAAATCATCGCCGAATTCACTTGAATTGCTAAATCCAGGTTTTTCGGTGTTTGCGGGCTGGCTTTAATATTTTGAATCACATCGTTCATCACCAACGCCAAATCAATTTTTTGATCTGGACGTGATTCAGGTTTTGAGTAATCTAAAAACTCTGTGATTAAGTTATTTAAACGGTCAATCTCTTTTAAAATGATCTTCATAAGCTTTTGATCATCTGGATTTTTAGCATCTGTTGAAAGTAACTGAATACTGCCGCTGATACCCGCAAGCGGATTTCTAATTTCATGGGCAATACCTGCTGCTAATTGACCAATGGCCGCTAGCTTTTCGCGTTGGCGCATTTGATCTTGCAG
>CAMLRE010000035.1 GCA_946482355.1 uncultured Bdellovibrio sp. | reverse complement strand
TCGTGGGCAGCGATAGCGGCAAAATGTTCAAGTGCTTGATTGCTTTGCTGAGCTCTTGATAGTGCGTCTTCAACAGCATTTTTTTGAACCAGCGCAAACTCTGTAGCTGCCTGCGAAATCGAGTCATCTAAAATTTTATCAATAATAAATCTAACGTTATAAGTTAAAAGATTTTCTTTTTGTAATGAGCTATTCAGGACTTCGCGCAAAAGACTAAATTCTTTGAGAAGTTGAGGCAGAAAGTATCCTGAAAAAGTGGCGCGAAACTTACCATGTTCTTTTGACATTCCCGCTTCTTTAGAGGGGTTGTAGATGTAATAACCCTGTTCGATAAAGTTGGCCGCATCTTCTAAGAAGATTTCCATCGAATTAAGGAGTGACTTTGAAGAGTGTATATTCGAAATATCAATTTGGGTTCGAACTTTATCTTCCCAATTGTTTTTGATTTCTGTGTGGCGTTTGCGAATATGTTCTGCAGCTTTTATAAATTGTTTGAGTGTGTCATTGTCGTTAGTAAATTCTTGGGTGCTTGCGGTCATGAAAACTCCTTAAAATCGAATCATTAAGGAATTGCAAGAGGTAGGCCGCTACAGAGCCCTGTTGGTTGGGGCAAAGTTGTTAACGAGTCCGCCGGTTTTGTTGTAGTTAAAAATCATTAAAAAATTAAATAAACTAACGACGGACTCGCAATACTCTTAGTTCATCGTAACGAAAAACAAAGAAAGTAAAGTTGTTCCGAAATAAACGAACATATTTGCAGAGCCTTGAAAATCGTAAGTGATTCTTAAACCGAATAATAAAATTCCGAAAAGAAATAGCGATCCTAAAAGAGCGTAGGGTAGTAAGCCAAAGTTAAAAACCGAGATAATAAATGTTAGAGCTAGTAAACCCTCAAGCGTGGCAATAACCCAGTAGCCTACTGAAGCTCCGCCTGGAAGTCGTTTGATGAAGGTGTTATCAAACTGTTTAACAAACCATTCAGGCGTTGAAAGTGTTTTCCATTTGTCGTAAGCGGCAGTTCCAAAAAGCAGAGCGTAAATAAAAATAATCGCGAAATTACGGGTAATTTGAAATGATGATAGTGTTGTAAGTTCAAGTGTTGTCATAGTTGCTCCTCTAAGAATATTCTTACGCGAGTGCTGTGGTAAGTCTAATGCTGATGTCTACACGGTGCGCAAAAAATGTAAGGGGCAGTTTTCCCATGCGTTTTTTAATTCTTTGTCTTCACATTTTAGAAAAGCTAAATCTGAATCCATGGCAAATTTAAAAAAACCAACAGAACAATCTGAATTAATTAAAACCGTTATTTCTTTAGACTCTAATTTTGCAAGTCTTGAAAGATTAAGTGAACGTATTGGTGAAATCGAACTTAAAACTGAATTCGACTACAGCCAAATTCGCAAACTCATGTTGGCTTTTGCAGAAAGTGCAACGGCGGTTTCTGATGAAATCGTTCAACTGGCACAATTAGTTTCTGAAGCTAAAATTCGCTCTGAAGAAGCGGCCAAAGTTGTGGCTGCCAAAACAGAACTTTTACAATCCAGACAAAACGAAGAAGTTGCAAAGTTAGAAGCTTTTCGTCAGTTAACAGCTAAGGTGAACCAGCTGCATGAAGAGATGAAAACACTGCAAGCTTCTACGGGCACCGACTTGTCTAACGAAGAAAAAACTCGGATTACCCAAGAGTTAGCAAAGTTTGAAACCCGCCTTCGCCCTTTGATTGAAGAAGCTCAGGTTATTAAAAAAGACGCCCAAGCCTCACGCTTAAAAGGTTTAGAGCAAAATGCCGATGCTCTAGGGCAAAGCCTAAAAGCTGCCAGCAGCAAATTACCTGTGGTGCTGTAAAAAACTTAGACGAAAACTCCAAAAGAAAAATCTCTTAATTTTTGCATTCAATGCTAAAATTAAAGAATGTTGCAAGAAACATGGAATACGTTTCCTCGACAAATAGTTCAGAAGATCAATGGTCTGCTTGATCAAGCGCAGCCCAATCGTCTTAAAGCATTTCACATCTATAAAATGTGTAAGTCAGAAAACTTATGGGATAAATCCTTCTCAGAATTTTCATTTTTATTAGAAGGGTATTATCATACGCACCCCGCAGAGCGTAGTAAAAGTCAAATCGATCAGTTTCTTAACCGCCCTATGGATTGGCGCAGTTATGAATCTATAAATCTCAATTTTCACACGGCAGACATCGGATTAACCGAAGTGCGAGATATCGCAAGCTGGGCCCACCATATGCTAAGACTTCATTACGAAAAAACATCACCAATTTCAAGTGTTGAAGCTTTAAGTAAGACAATTTTCGATTTAACTCATCCAAGTTATAATGGAAAAGATCATGATATTGATTTTGAAGATTTTTGCGATGCCTGGAAAGACGCCGTCGACAAACTTTATGGAAAAAAGTTTGAAGCTGAACACCAAATGGTTATTTCTGAATTACGAAATTTAAATCAAATCTTAGAATCTCGTGCCTTAGAGCTGCCAGCTCATTTGCTTAATCGTATTTACCTTACTCAAACCGAGATCACTTGGGTTGAACGATCGCTAGAAGCGGTCATGGCTGGTTTAAGTATGCCACGATATCCGTTATCTAAAGGGCCGACAAAGCCACGTCTTATTGATCTATTAAAATGGCTTACGCTTTGGGAGATCTCAAAAGATGTTAAAGCGCCTTCAGTGCAGGCTAAAGTTGAAAAGCTGCGTGGGCATATTCAAAATGAATGTGAAGACCTGCTGGCAACCTGTCGGAGATAGGCTAGAAAGAGCCTGCAATTTTTTTCAAACCACTGTCTAAGGCAAATTGCTGCTGGCTATACAGCCTGCTTTAAGCTATCACTGGCTCATTTAGGGGAATAAGTGATGGCTTCAAAATTCTTGTTAAAATTTGTATTACCGATTGCAATGTTAGCTTTAGTGGCGTGTGCTCCATCAAACAACAATTTAGAAACAGCCAATGAGGTTACAGACTCTGCAACCATCGTAAACGGTAAGCCAGTTAGCTCTAAAGATTTATATGCTCGTCATACGGTGGCTATTTTTGCTGAGAACTCAAGCCCTTGTACGGGAGTAATTATTGCTCCACATTTTATTTTGTCGGCAGCTCACTGTGAATTAGAAGGGGCTGATATTTACTTCGGTCTTGTGGCCACAAAAAAACAAGCTGTTTATTACAAAGTTAAAAACGTAACTCCGCATCCACGTTATAGCGCTACAGCTAATATGGGCGGGGCAGAGCCTGGTGATTACAAAGATTACGCTATCGTTGAATTTTCTGAAGACCTTCCGCCAGGATTTAAACCAGTTCCTTTTGCTACGTTAAAGCAAATCACAAAAGGCACGACGATTCATCTTTCTGGTTATGGCATTGATGAAAACTACAAATACGATGGCATTATGAAGAAAACACAAGTTCCGGTTGTGGCCGTTGGTGAATTTGAATTTATGACTGACGAAAAGAAAACGGGCTCTTGCCACGGTGATTCAGGTGGTCCAGCGTATATTATGGTCGACAATAAACTCTACTTAGCGGGTATCACAAGTCGTGGCGAAGCTCAGTGCCGTGGATATGGTATTTACGGAATGCCAGCGGCTGAGATGGGCTGGATTAAATCTGTAATTAATAAATGATGAATGGCTAAAATAGTATGGCGCTTAATTTAACAGTCTTATTGGTTATTTTTAGTAGTGCTTGCACTTATCTGTATTTATTAAAAAAGCCTTCAGTAAAAGAACTCACCGATTTTTCAGAAAAATACGAAAGCATGAACTTTATAGAGCAGCGTCTAGAAAGACGAAGAGCTTATGGAGCAAGATTCTTTTTACTTTTTAGTATCTTAGTCATTTACGGCTGGATTGTTTCTTATATTGCTGAACTTATAATGGGATAAAGCTATCAACATGGTGAAAGTCAGGCTCATGGCCCGCGTGCTTTGTTGCCATATAGTGAATTGTGCCTGACTTTTCTTTTAAGACCGCCGTTAAGCTTATTTCAAATTTTTCATCAGGATTTAGTCCCTGCAATTCAACTTCTAAAACTTGGCCATTCCACTTTATACTTTTTAATGAAATATCCTGACACTGTTGTGGTGGTTGAGGTTTGCGATAGCTTTCAAAGAAATACTCGTTCCACGCAGGCGTTAACGAAAAATTAAACTCGTAATAAGATGTCTTTCCTACAGGGCGAAGAAACATTTCAAAACAAGTGTTATTCCAAAGGCCATCAACTCGCGGAGTTGTACTTTCTTCGGCCACAAAGCCAGCTGGCAAATTTAAAAGATTTTTTACATCAGCAATTTTATAAACAAGCTTAAGCGTTTGTTTGTCGCGAGTGGCATCTGCCTCAAGTTTAAAATCCGAAGTCGAGTTGTTAAATGAATTTAAAGCCTTCACTTAAATAGGCTATATCAAATTATTCTGGTTCGGTAGCATTTAAAATATCTGAAGCTTCCCAATGCGGAATATCTTCTTTTAAACCAGCCAGTAAAGTCTCTAGATAAGCTTCGGCATCGTCACGGCGATTTGGGTCACAAACCCCATTAGCTGTTTCACGCCATTCTAGTGAAAGCGCCAGACGGCTTCTTAAGGCGTTAGTAAATAGGTCAATCCACGTCGGAGCTGTAAAAGTAAAGTTTAAGGCCAAAGCTTCGCCGTGGGCTTCAGTTGAATGCCAATAGCCGCGGGGTACGAAAAGCACCGATCCTGGTTTTAGTTCGACCGTCTGAGTTGAATCCGGCATTTTCGTTGGCAGGTCGTCTTCTAAATAGTTATCCATTTCTGCATCAGGTTCTAAACCCATCGTATGACGGGTCAGTGGATTAATAACATGTTCGTTGGGAGCCAGTTTCCAGATTTTTGTTCCGTGAATTTGTAAAACAAAATTAATATTCTGGTCAAAGTGAGCCGCTGTGCCTTTACCATCTGGAGTGGCATAAATTAAACAGCGCGAATAAGTCTGCGTAGAAATGCCTAAGTCAGCGCGAATTTTTTCAAGCCAGTTTCGCAGTAATGGCGAAATACGGTGGGCTTCATTGAAAAGTAAACCCATGCCATTTTGAAATAATTTTTTTGCATCTTTAGGAGTCGTATCGATCGAGCTAGCTTCATCACGTAAGTCAGGTAAATGCGCCTGAATGGAATGCGGCCACATGTTTAAAAGACTGTCTAACGAAGCTAAAAAATCTAAATCACGTAAATCTGAAAGTGCCTCTTTTGGGTGGTGAACCACAAACGGCTCACCAGCTTCATAAGCCGCTAAAAAATCGGATGTTGTTGAGGGGTGAATAAGTGCAGCTAAACCTGGTTTCATAATAATTCCTAAGCAGCTACAGATAGCCAGCCAAGGCAGTTTAAGTCAAACGATAGGCAATCTTTATACATTCAAAGCCTTAGATCGCCGTAAAAGTTGCAATTAATTAAATTTCACTACGAAAATCCTATAGTTACAGTTACATTGGCGCTTATGAATACATTTCCAGAATTTGGTCTATTGCCATCAATCCTTAAGACGTTAAAAGCTCTAAAAATTTATACTCCAACAGAGATTCAAAAAAATGCTATTCCGATGTTGATGTCGGGCCAATCAGTGGTCGGTGTTTCTGAAACGGGAAGTGGTAAAACCTTAACTTATGCTCTTCCGATTTTACACTTAGTTAAAACTTTAGAAAACGAAGGTAACCCAGCTGACGAACCCGGCCGCCCGCGTGCGATTGTGCTTGTGCCTTCACGTGATTTAGGTGAACAGGTTTCAAAAGTATTTAAAACATTCACACACGACACACGCGTCAGAGTTCGCCCGGTATTAGGGGGAACAACATTCGAACAAAGCAGAAGAAGTGTTGCTGCTGATTTTGAAATTTTATTAGCAACACCAGGCCGTCTTATTCAATTAATGGAACGTGAATTAATTGATTTTTCTGATGTGCGTATGGTTGTGTTTGATGAAGCTGATCAAATGTTAGATGACGGTTTTATCGGTGAATCAAAAATGATCGTAAATGCTTGTGATGAAGATGTTCAGTTAGCTTTATTTTCTGCGACTGTGTCGCAATCGGTTCAGGATTTAATGAATGCACTTTTCAAAAAAGCTGAAGTGATTCGCTCAAGTGGTGCCGGTAAAGTTGTAAAAACACTTGTGACTAAAAACGAAACGGTGATTGATGGTCTTCGTTGGCCGATCTTTGAAAAATTATTAAAACAAAAGCCAACGGGTGGAACGATTGTTTTCACTAACACTCGTGAGCAATGTGATAAACTAGCCAATGAAATCAAAAAACACGGTTATGACTGTGTCGTTTACCGCGGTGAAATGGATAAAGGCGAGCGCCGTAGCAATCTGCAAAGTTTTCGCAAAGGTGAAGTAAGTATTCTTATTTCAACAGACCTTGCGGCACGCGGTTTAGATTTAGATTATGTAGGGCGTGTTATTAATTACCACTTACCCCAAGAAATGGCGAACTACCTACACCGCGTAGGTCGTACAGCCCGTGCGGGTAAGTCAGGCTTAGTTGTTAACTTAGTGACAGAACGTGACTTAGAGCTTATCGCAAGACTTGAAGGTAAAGGCCAGTCAGCTAAAGAATTAAAATCTCGTTTTAAAGATAAAGACGGTAAACGTTTACACGTAGCTGAAGAACTACGTAAACCAAAACGCGTGAAATTTAAAAAGAAAGACGATAAAGCTGAAGCTTCTGCAAAACCAAAAGCTCCTTTTAAAAAATCGTCACGCCCTAAATTTAAACCAAAGCCGTATAATCCAAAGTAGTTTTATTCAATAAAAGAATTTTGCATGGCTTGGCCCAGAACCAGCTCAAGGGGGGCTGCTTGCGCGAAGGCAGGTACTCCATCTGGTAACGGGCACAATGGCGCAGCACTGTTGGTCCATACTAAATATTGGGGAACGAATTTTTTAAAATCCTCAAGGGTCACAGCTTTTACCGTAAGTATTTCGGTAACATCTGAGATCTGTGAAAACACATGGCTTCCACAATCTTTACAGAAATGTCTTGTAACAGTTGAACCTCGATCAGACTGAGTCGTGCAAGAAGATAAATTTTCTAGACCACATTCAAACTGATTTTTAAATATAACCATCAAAGGGCTTCCGTAAGCGCCGCCGCTTTTTTGGCATTGCAGACAATAACAAATACCTTGCGACAAGGGTTTAGATAAAATTTTATATTGAACTTTTTGACAAAGACAACTGCCTGATAGCTCGCTCATATAATACCCTCCATCTTTTCGTGAATTTTCTGAACTTGAATTAAACCTTCAAGATATTTTTTTACAGAAAATGCAGTAATTTGAGTTTCAAAGCTTTGAATTTTTTTATGAAGTTCGCAGATTTCTTGGCGAAGCCTGTGGATAGCTAAAGCCAGCTCTTCTTTACTTTTAAAGGTGCTTAGTTCACCAGTGATATCGCCGTCTAAAACTTCACGTTTTCGGGTCGTTAGAACATTGAAAATTCGCCCCATACGTTGTCCTAAAAATAAAACTTCACGAATAGCTCCGAATTCCGTGAATTCTATTTTTTCAGCCGCCATAAGGTCCATCATGCCGACGATAATTATTCCCATGTTGTGATGAGTGTAGTGTCGATTTTCAGCCTGATTATTGATGTAAGGATTTGCCGTTAACAACGAGCTATACTGGTTAGCTGTGTAAAACTGTTTTAAATCGAAATTAAGAATTTCAAGAAGCTTATCATACTGAGGCTGGTGGCATAGAACTTCGTGCATATTTTTAAATAATGAGTTCGCAAAGTTTAAAACAGGGCCTTCGCTGGAAACTTGATGTCTCTTAAAATCAAGTTGGTAAAGCGACTCTAACAAAAGCGGATTACTCTGTGACGGGCGATCGGCAAAATCATCATATAACGTAATCAAAGTGCCTAAGCAGACTTTTGCCTGTAACAATTCAGAAAACTTTTCTTCTGAAACAGCGCTTAGTGTGATTGCGGTATACCCTTTAACTAAAAATTCATTAAATAACTCTGGTTTGCGGTACGGAGCTAACTCAGACATGTTTTTTTCAATACTAGCTAACATAGGAATCTCGCTTTTTAAAAACTACGGGTAAAGGTTCATTGGTATGGGCTGTAATAAGAGCTTCAATCTCGGGTGGTCGGTGATGAACAGTTCGCATTTCATAACGTTCACATAACTTTTGTAAAACCAAGGTCGCTTCAAGTTTTGCAAGTGCTGCACCAATACAAATTCTTGGGCCTCCACCAAACGGAATAAAAGAAAATTGATGTTTTAAGTTTTCTAAGAAGCGGTCTGGTTTAAACTCGTTGGGGCCTTCAAAATAATCAGGATGGCGTTGTAAATGTCTTACACTTAAAAAAACTTGTGATCCTTTAGGGATCTTTACGCCACCTAAGACGTCATCTTGGTTAGTTTCGCGGGGTAAAAAATACGCTGACGGATAAAGTCTAAGAGCTTCTTTATAAGTAGATTGAACAAACGTCGATTTTTTTAAGCCTTCGTAATTCTGCGTAAGCTTGCGTTTAGCTTCAAGAGCAATACTTTGCTGAGCAGAGGCGCTGGCAGCGACCAAGTAAGTGGCAAAAATTAAAGAAGAAGCTGTGGTGTCGTAGCCAGCAAACATAAAAGCTTTTAATTGATCACGAATAAAAGGTTTTTCTTCGCCTCTTAAGGTCATTGCTTTTAATAAAGATGTTTCATCGTCTTTTAGAACTTCTTCAGCGATGCGGTCTAATTCAGTGTGAATTGTATTTAAAGATTTCTGCTTAGATGAAAAAAACGGGCATTCGGCAATACTTCTTAAACTTTCTCCGGCCTTACGGTTTAAATCAACAAAGGCTGAATTTAATTTTTCAGATTCAGAAATTAAATCATGGTTTAATACAAATACACCGGCTGTGCGAAGCACGATCTTTGTTAAATGTGGCACTAAATCAACGGCCTGATTTTTTTCGATCGCTTCATCTATAACCGGAAAAATATCTTCAACGAATTTATCAACTTTTTGAATCAGGCGATCCATTCCGTCGTTACTCATTAGTTTTGCACTGGTGTTGCGTACCCGCATGGCGTCTTCGCCAACCAGCTGAATCAGACCCTGCGGGCCAGATAACGCTTTAATTTTTTTTAAAACGAGTGAACTTTTGTTATATTTGTTTTTTTGGTCTTGTAAAATGTGCTGGGCGTGGTCGGGATGATAACAAAAAAAGAAACGGCGAAACCCCAAATTAAGTTCAACCGGAACCATCGCATCTGCTGGCTTATGTTTGTCAAAAAATGCGAATGGATCCCTCTGGAATTCAAGCAGACGCCCAATGGGGTTATTTTTAAATAATGCTGTTACTGGGCAACCTGTGCTCATATAGTACCTCGTTAAATAATAAGTACCGAACTTTATAGTTGAAAAATAGTTCATTAAAGTTATATATAATTAACTTATGGATATAGATCGAGTTCGCTATTTTAATACGTTTGCAGAGACTGGCTCTTTAGTTCGAGCCTCAGAAATTCTGCATGTCTCACAACCAGCGCTCTCTAAGGCGTTAAAAACATTAGAAGGTGAAGTTGGCCTTCGCCTGCTTGAATCCGACGGGCGGGGCTTAAAACTGACTGAGGCAGGTAAGCGCTTTCGTGATGAAACCCGGCCACTTTTGACCGAGTGGATAAATGTTTCAAAAAAAATTCGCGACTTAGAAGTATGGAAGCCAAGCCGAATTGCTTCGTTTGAAGTTTTCACGACTTATTTTTTAGGTCATCTTTTAAAGTATGTAGATCTTGAAAACCTAGAAATTCACGAGCTAGGGCCGGGCCGCATGGAGCAAGCCGTGGCTGATGGTAAAGTCGATCTTGCCATCACTTACAATCCGGTTCCAAAAGCAGGTGTTGATTTTATTGATGTGGCGAAGATTAAAATGAGCTTATTCGGTCTTGAATCTTTCAAGTCAAAAAAATTCTCTGATTTACCATTTGTGATTCCTCTAATGCCGGCCGAAGGAACACCTTCAAAAGTTATGGGTTTAGACGGCTGGCCAGATCATTTGTTTGAAAGAAAAGTAAAGTTTCGTGTAACTATGATGGAATCAGCTTTAGAGTTTTGCCGTGAAGGACAGGCGGTGGCGTATTTACCTGAATTTGTAGTGCAGCTTCATAATAAGCGTGTGCTTTCTGAGTTTCGCTTGCGAGAGCTTAAGCATCCGCTTCCAGATAAAGACTGTAAACAAAATCTGTACCTGGTTCGCCGCCATGGTAATACCGAAACAACGATCGAAAGACAGATCGCGAAAAGCTTGCGGGCTTTAACTTGAATTTTATGGGTTTTGCCATAACATTTACCTATGGCAAAACTATCGCAA
>CAMLRE010000034.1 GCA_946482355.1 uncultured Bdellovibrio sp. | reverse complement strand
TAAGATCTCTCAAAACGTTCAACTTCCAGAATCGTATTTTATCACTTACGGTGGGCAGTTCGAAAGCCAACAGCAGGCCGCAAGATTAATGATCGTTTTAGGTCTATTAGCTGTCGCTGGTATATTTTTAGTACTCTATGCTCACTTTAAATCTACATTTATTTCTGTTCAGGTTATGTTAAATATTCCGATGGCTTTTATCGGAGGGCTCGTCGGTATTTATTTAACCGACAAAACAATTTCAATTGCAAGTTTAGTGGCCTTTGTCACTCTTTGCGGAATCGCCTCACGCAACGGTATTATGATGATTTCACACTATCTTCACTTGTTAGAGCATGAAGCTGAACAGTTTTCGAAAGAAATGGTCATTCGTGGTTCATTAGAGCGTCTGGTACCAGTGCTAATGACAGCGCTAACAGCCATCTTAGGATTAATGCCCCTGGTATTTGCTGGCGGCGAGCCTGGTAAAGAAATCTTACACCCTGTCGCAGTCGTTATTGTTGGCGGGTTAATTAGCTCTACATTATTGGATATTTTCGTAACACCGACTGTTTTCTTCCATTTCGGAAGAAAGTCAGCAGAAAAAAGTCTTGCGAGAATGAATGAACAAAATTTATTTGAAGGAGAATCACATGTTTAAAAAAATCGTTTTAGCCGTAGCTATCTTATCATCACTTAATTTAATGGCCCACGAAGGCCATGACAACACCCCAGGCTCATTAAAAGCCAACCATGGTGGAACTGTTAAAGCTGGAAAAGAAATTAATCTTGAGTATGTTGTTTCAGGCAACGAATTGAAATTGTATCCAGCCAGTCACGAAGGCGTTGATTTAGCAGCTAATGAAGTAAAAGTTTCTGGTACAGCTAAACTTCCAAAAGGAAAAGCCGAAAGTCTAAAAGTAGAATTGAAAAATGGTTCTTATGTAGCACCTATCGATTTCAAAAATTCTTACCGTATCGAAGTCATTGCCACGACTGAATTTAAAGGCAAAAAAGATACTTTTAAATTTCAAGTTGAGAAATAGGAATAACGATGCATTTTTTGCGTAAAACAAATCATTTCATACCGGTTATTTTGTTGAGCTTTGCGCTAACTGCAAATGCTCAAAATCGTACTGAATTTGAAAACAGATTAATCTCTTCCAATCAAGAATTGAAGGCCCTTCAACAGGATATTTCAGCGCAAGAAAACTTAAAAAAATCAACTTACTCACCATTTCTACCTAGCCTAAATGCTATCGGTGGCTTAGCTAAAATTAAAACTGATTCTGACGACGACAAAGGACAAGTTGGCTATCTACAGGGATCAGCTAATTTATTTTCCGGATTTAAAGATCGTGCAAATTTTGATGTTCAAAATTACAAAGCTGAGCTTGCACGTCTGAACTATGAAATTCGTCTACGCAGCGCTAAAGAAGAATTAACCGAAGTTTTAACGTCGATGATCGGAATTCATCAACTCGAAAAGATTCTTGATGAAGAGTTCAAAGTCACGCAAACACAAAAACAAATGGCGGCCCGTAAGGTTAATGCTGGTTTAACCGGAACAGTCGATAATTATGAATTTGCTCTTCGTGAAAGTGAAATCGAAATTCAAAGACGCAATCTTGTACGAGAACATGAAAGCCTTCACCAAAAATTGAATGCTTTATTTAACGAAGAAGTTTCTGATAAAGAATTAGACAGCTTGGCCTTTGTAAATTCTACGACATTAAGTAAAGATCTAAATTTAACATCGTATGATAACCACCCGCTTATTCGTAAAGCGAAACTCGAAGAGCAAATTGCAGATTCAGAAAAAACATCTGCAACGGCTGATTTTCTACCCAAGATTGATCTAAACTATTCTTTTGGACGACTAACACCCACTGAAGATAAAATTAAGTACAATGAATCTGAAGTAGCACTGCTAATTACGATCCCCCTGTTTTCGGGCTTTGATACTTTAAATAAACGTAAAGCTGCTGTTGCAAACTTAGCAGCCAAAGAACATGAGAAGAATCAAACGGCATTAAACATTAAATCGCAGTTTGAGCAACTTAAGGCCCGCGCAAAAGAGTTGGTCGAACTATTTCAAATTATCGATAAAAAAATGGCCAGCGCTGAAAAGTATTATGATTTAACTTTAGCTGAATACAAACGCGGTGTTAAAAATTCGCCGGATATCGTTGGGGCTACAGAAAGATACTTTGATTCTAAAAAGAAAAAAATTGAAATTCAAAAAGAGCTTGAGTTGGTTCAATTACAACTTAACAACTACAAATAGGAAAAATTATGAAATTATTATTTAATTTAGTTTTAGTCATTGCCTCAGTAAAAGCTTTCGCTCATGGCGAAGATAAACTTGGTCCCAATGGCGGCTACCTAAAAATGCCTGGCACATTTCACACTGAAGTTGTGCCCACAAAAGACGGTAAATTTAGCATCTATCTGCTGGATATTAATTTTAAAAACGCCACGATTAAAGATTCAAAGGTAACAGCATCAATCAATAACGGCACCAAGAAGAATTTCAATTGTATAGCGAAAAGAAATCATTTTGTTTGCGATTCAAAAAAAGACGATCTAACAAAAGGAACTTTAACTATCTTAGCAGAAAGAAATTCTATTAAAGGTACTGAAGCGGTTTACAGTTTACCTTTAAAACTTAGCGAATCAGGCACGGAAATGAAAGGAGACGACCATGGAAGCCATCACTAATACTCAAAAAACAACTTCTACTTTTAAAATTGAAGGAATGACATGCGGTTCGTGCGTTGAAAAAATCACTCAGCGAATAAAATCAATTTCTGGCGTTTCATGGGTTAATGTAAATCTAGGTGCTAAAAAAGCTGATATCATATCGGATAGAACTATTTCTCTTCGCGAAATTCAAGCTTCTTTGGCTGATTTACCAAAATATAAAGCAAACTTTTATGATGATGAATCTACAACTGCAGGTAGCGCTCTTCCCGTAGAAAAAACTTTTTTTCAGACTTACAAGCCTTTATTTACGGTATTTGCCTATATTCTTATTTTCAGTACTGCATATCAAATTCAATTAGGAACTTTTTCTGGCCATCATTTTATGAATCACATTATGGCTGGTTTTTTTATCGGTTTGTCATTTTTTAAATTTTTAGATTTAAAGGCCTTCGCAACATCATTTTCAAATTATGATCCATTAGCTAAAAAATGGAATAATTATGGATTTATCTATCCATTTGTCGAATTAGCTCTTGGTTTTTTATTTATAGCGGATAAATTTTTACTTTTTGCTAATGTAATGACAATTATAGTTTTAACCTTAACAACTATCGGAGTTTACAACAAACTTCGCAGCAAAGTGCAATTTCAGTGCGCCTGCTTAGGCGCAGGGTTTAATTTACCACTTTCAAATATCACAATTTTTGAAAATTTAGCCATGGTGGCCATGGCTATAATTGGTATTTTAGCGCCACTATAAATTACTGCTTTTTCATCACCGACGGATCATGACGAATATATTTATCATTAATGTATTTCATCATAAACACAGTCACTGTTACAGTGCCTACTAACACGTAACCAAGAATGTCGAAGTGTTCTAAAAATCCGTCTGGCTTTTTCACAACGATATAACCTGCGATCACCGCGGCTATTCCGCCTGATATTTGTTGTAAGCTAGAGCTGATCGCCATAAAAGCGCCGCGATCTGCAGGTGTTGGTAACGCCGACATTAACGCTTGCGAAGGAATCATACGCGAGAAAATACCTACGAACATCACCGTATTCACAATCATCACTGTCATTAAACTGCTTGGCCCCATATTTGTGTAATACACAACCATCACGGCTGATAAAACAGCCCCGAAAATAAACGTTCTAAGCTTTCCGAAGGAGTCACTCATTTTACCGACAAGTGGCCCGATAAAAATCGTGGCGATACCAGTCACTAAATAGATTAACGGCAAATCACCCATGGTAAGTTTTAAGTTATTCACCGTAAAATCAGTTCCAAACGGCATTAACATAAATCCACCGATAGACATAAAAGCTGTCGCTGCAAACGCAAAAAGATATTTTGTATTCGAAACAGTTGTGACCATATGATTTAAAGCATTATGATCAACACGCGCTGTTTTTATGTGAGCATCAATGGGTTTTAAGTAAACGATAATCACACCACCTACTAAAACACTCACCGCAACGATCATAAAAAACGGTGCATGCCATCCCCAAATATTTGAAATGTATAATCCCGCCGGAAGCCCTAAAATCTGACTGGCTGCAAATGCTGTTTGAATGTAACCCATCACGCGACCACGAAGTGATAAATCGAATAAGTCAGCTGCGATCGCTAAAACCACTGAACCGATCACTCCGCCAAAAAGACCGGTTACGATCCTTGCCGCCACCATAAAGTGAAAGTTTGGTGCGACAGCGCATAGTAAAGTTCCTATGATAAATCCCACATAAAAAAACAATAAAAACTTCTTACGATCAAAACGGTCAGCAAATCCTGAAGCTAAAATTCCTGAAATCCCCGCACTGAAAGCGTAGGCAGAAACAACCACACCAAATTGCGATGGCTCCATCTTAAGAGCTGGCATCATAAGTGCCCCAAGTGGCGCCATAATCATAAAATCTAAGATGATGGTAAATTGAAGAAAAGCCAGTAGGGCGACTACGAACTTTTGATAACCTGTGAAAGTAACGTCATTTTTTGAATTCATGTAATTATCCTATGTTAACTCGAGAAATCAAATCAAGCTCTAGGTCGACGTTTTGTTTCTGGTGGTGAATATTTGCTGCCTACCCAGGGTTTTACAGGCATGATGAGGTTTTCAACGTTAGGAAACCCAAGATGAATAAATTCATATTTAGTTTAGCTTTAGTCGTAAGTTCAAGTGCCTTTGCCGGTGATCTTGAAAAAACCATTCTTACCGATCTTTTAAAAGACGGTAATAAAAAAGTACAAAATTACTGCCAAATCGGATCAAGCAAAACAGTTCCTGTCAGAGATTTTTTTGCGAACTATATCAATTGGACATTAAGCGCTGACAAGGCTGTTGCTACCCGTTCTTTTAACTGTAAAGAATCTGCGCCCGGTAAAAATACGTTCGACTGTGTCTTTCAATTTAGTGAAGCTGCAAAAACAGGTGAACACCCAGGTTGGGATATGAGCCTTGAATTCAAATACACAAAAAAACAAGGCGTAAACTGGAAATCAGTTCAGTGTGTGAGTACGCCGTAGGCCTGCACAAATCTCATTCACCTCAAAACGAATTCGTAATTGAAAATCAAATAACGTTAGCCTTCGCTAACGTTTCTCGGGGCTAACAGAATCTAACAACGCATTGTAGTTTTTGTGTCTATCTGACTTTGACCGCATTTTTAAATTCGCCATATAACAACGCCACACAAACGGAGGATTTATGAAAACTGTTATCGTATTATTAGCTACTGTAGCTTCAATGTCTGCCCACGCGCTTTCAAGCACGTACGGAAAATTATCTTTTTCTGGTGGCGAGTATCACTGCACTGTTACTAACAACGGTGGAACTAAAACTTACAAGTACGTTGTTTACAACATGGAAAGACGTGTTGGTAAAGACCGTGAAGTAACTGTTCAGCAAAGAATCGACTTAGCTGTTGCAGCTGGCGAAACTGTTACTGTTGGATCTGGCATTTCAGCTAACTTAGTTGGCCAATACTGCAAATTCTTAGCTAAATAATTTTATTTAGTCAGAATTTAAAGTGAAAGCGCCGATCCTAGTGGTCGGCGTTTTTTTTAGTTTTTAATATCTGGCATTTCAGTATCGACTTTGCCGGCTTTTAAATCTTTACGGGCTTTTTCGGCTAACATTTCGTAGTTTTCGCGAATTTTAGAAATTTCTGAATCTTCTAATTCTTCTAAATCTAATAAAGCGTTGTGCGCCCCTTGGGTTGCGCGAATTAATTCATCTAATTTAATTTGGATGGCTGCGGTATCGCGGTTTTGCGTACTCTGAATTAAAAACACCATTAAAAAAGTAATGATCGTTGTGCTGGTATTAATAATAAGCTGCCAGGTGTCGCTAAAATGAAAAAATGGTCCTGAAATTAACCACGCTAAAATAATAAAAATCGCTAAGCCAAAAGTAAATGGCCTTCCCGAAAGATTGGCGGCGGATTTCGAAAATTTGGTGAACAGCGTTTTCTTTTCCACTGCATAAAAATATGTAACCAAAATTTTTTGAAGTAAATAAACGCCACGGCATAGATTCTGCTTTTTGTTCCAGAAAAACTAACCGGAGGCCCTTAATGCCATCAAAAAACAAATTTATCGTCCTATTCACCTGTCTTATGTCCTTAACTGCACTGGGAGCTGAAAGTTCGCCCCACTGTTATTTATTCAAGCCCGGGAGCGTTGAAGCTGTTGAAAAGCCCACCGAAGCCACACTGACCGATGCGGAAACATGGTGTTATCAAAATGTTGAAGCCCCAAAAAAAGGTCAGATGATCTATATGGTTACAGCCGGCAAAGTAAAACCCGAGTTAACTTTATTCGTGGGGCAAGATGGTTATCTAACTCACTACTCTTTATTAAATGGAAAATTAAAAGCTCACCGAATTAAATCTACAGATTTTAATCCGTTTTCTGTTCCGTTAAAAGAACCCAATGTTGAAGTGCGCATGACGCTTAAATTATCTGACACAACAACTGATTCTGCTTACGGAAACCTGCAAGCTTTATTAAGTCAGCAAGTTGAAGATACACCAATGACAATTTCTGAAGGAACTTACACGGCGCAAGCTTCGCATATGCCTTGGCGTGGCTATTGGTTTCCGCAACGTGGCCAAACTATCGCCGCCTCATTAAAAAAATATGATGCTTTTGTTAAAGCCAGAACCGGTGAAAATCCAAATTCAGTCCGCTATGAACGCAATCATCACGGTTGGACCGGCGAAGTTTGGGAAGGTCACTGTAACGGTTGGGCTGCTGCGGCTATCTTAAATGAAGAACCTGTAACACCTAAAACAGATGCTCAATCTGGTATTACATTTTCTACGTTAGACCAAAAAGCTTTATTGTCTGAAAGAGACTTTTGTGTGACACACACATTCTTTGGTTCTAGATATAGAGGTGCTGGTGATAACATGAGTGATATTCGCCCGGCGGTGTTTCATAAAACTTTAGTTTATTATATCGGGCAATTACAAAAACCAGTAGCGACAGACTACGACCGTAGCGCCACTGTAAATAATGCGGTGATTTCTGGTTATAACATGACAATTACAAAAACAGGTTCAAGAACTTTTAAAGTTATCGCCGTGGTAAGTCTTCACCATTATGATAAAGTAAAATCACAAGCAACCGGTGTGGCCCGCGCTGAACAAAAAAAATATAGATACACAATTAAAGTCAACGAAGCCGGTGAAATTATCGGTGGCAACTGGCTTTCAGGAAACCCAGACTTTTTATGGGTGCCATTAAGTTCTTCACCTTGCAGTAAGAACAATCAAAAATTAGATGCAAATATTATCGAAGAAATTCTTAATTTACAGTAAGTAAGAAATAATGGGATACACTGATTAAAAGTGTGTCCCATTTTCAAAATAATTTGTTTTTGGTAAATCAAAAAATACCACAGCGATATATTCTGATTTTGTAAAGCCTTGCACAAGCTCGGTGACTTTCTTGGCGGCGGCAGATTTCATTTCAGCGCCACGGTCAAACCAATGAATTTCAATCATCGGATCACCTTCTCCGTCAGCAACAACGGCACCCTGACGATAAAAAACTGTCGGGATTTTTTCGACAGTGAAATTATCTTCTGGTGTATTCATTAATAGCGAAAGTTCTTTAGGTAAAACTTGGCTAAGGTTTTTAACATCTGAATCAGTCATGGCGCGAACGCGAATATGTGGCATAGTTATTTTAGTCCCGGATAAACGACTTTAAGAGATTTTAATTTTTCTTCAGCCGCTTTTTTTACGATTGGGTTTTTACTGTTAGTTAACTCACGAAGATTATTGTATTCAGTGTGAACCTGCTGAGTTACCGCGTCTTGATACCCAGGTTTTCCTGAGTAGCTTTTTTTAATGTCGGCTTCAATCTTGTTCCATTTAGCTTTTGTGACTTCGTTAATCTGTTGAACTTGTCCAGATCTGGCTGCGGTCTCTTCTAACTCATACAACTGACGCTCTGATAAATTAGAAAGAGTTCTTTTGGCCGTATTGGCATCTTTAAGATCGATTTTATTTTCTTTAACGTAAGCTTTGTAAGCACTATTATAAGCTTCAGAAGCTTCACTGATTTTTCCTTCAGCGGCGGCAGCTTCTGCATGTAAACGATGGTATTGCGAATAGTCTTGTTCACGGGCTTTAGCGGCATAAACTTCACGGGCATTTGTTGAATTTACTTTGGCAAGTGACGTCTTATCTTGCGCACCAGTGATACCATTTCTTAGACCGATTTTAATTTCATCATCAGTGAAATAAGGTTTGCCCGTATCAGGATTGATTTCTGAAGCTAACTTTCTTTTTAAATCAATATCTTCTTTTGTGTATGTTCCAAAGCCACGGCCTTCTGTTGTTCCCACATCGTGCATTTTAAGCCACTGATCGGCTTCACGCTTAGATAGTGGTTTACCTCTGATTTTTTCTAACGCTAAAATACGTTCTTCCGGAGTTAAGCCAGCGGCAGCTGCTAGAATTTTTTCTTTATCAGCGGCATTTGTGATTCGCCCACCAGGTCCTGCTGTGGCCCGTTCTGCGGCGTTGACATCAGCTACGAAATCATCAACTTTTTTAACACCGGCTAATTTGGCCAGACGTTGCGCGCGAGCTGCTTTTAAAGCAGCGGCACCCGCTTTAGCAGCGCCCCATAAAGTCGGAGCTACTTCAGCCATCGCTTCGCAAATCAAAGCTTTTTGATATTTGCTGTTGTAACAATCGTACTGCACGCCCATTTTTTTCAAATGAGCTTTTGCAAGATCAATCACATTGCCGTCTAATTTTGGTTTATTAACTTTGTTTGTCCAATCAACAAACTGCTGTTCTTCAGGTGTATAAGTTGCATTACGATCATTTAAACGTGCACGAACTTTATTAAAGGCACGCATTGATAACTTTCGCTGCTCCATTACTAGATTCGTTTGAATTTTTTCACATTTCAGAGCTTGAAGTTCTGAGTCCGGTGGTTGAGTCGTGCGTAATACCTGTGGCATACGGCTATTGTAATCTTCGTAAAGAAGTCTTTTTTTATTAATATCTTTATCACAGGCTGCAAGTTCTGCTGCTTTTTGTTCACGCTCTAACATAAACTCAGCGGCTGTTTCACCGATGGATTCACCAAGCTTTACAAAATAATCACCCACACCAATTAAACAACCTGTGGCCCATTCAGCTGATCCCGATAACCAGCTTTGATTTTCATCGCCACCGCAAATTAAAGCTCTTGCTGATGGATCACCACCTGCTTCTTTAATTTCTTGATAGACTTTTTGGCATTGAGTTGAAGCTTTGGCTTCTTCGCAATTTTTTTTAACCAGATCTGTAATCGGTGACAGTGTATCGGTTCTTAGATCACAGCTTTCAGCGGCGTTAACAGACGTCGAAAGTCCTAAGAACAAAGAAAGAAAAAGGGCAAAAAATGATGGCATCATATAGTTAAATTTATCGGCTATTTTGCCGGGGCTGTTAACTAGACCTTTGCCTGGGACTTTTCAGATAATCATACTATTTTGTAGTATAATTATACTGAAAAGTAGTATGATTATACTACTTTGGAGGATAACATGTACCCTGCACTATTTGGCAACGCTGTCTCAGAGAAGGTTCTTCTTTACATTACTAATTACGGAGAAGGTTATATTAATAAAATTGCCAAAACTTTTGAAATCGCACCAAGTCAGGTTCAAAAGCAGCTCGTAAAGCTTGAAGCTAATGGAATTCTGGTTAGCAGAATGACCGGCAATCTACGTGTTTTTACTTTTAATCCACGCTTAGCGATAAAAAAAGAACTTCTAACCCTCCTTGAGAAAGAGTTAGAAATATTACCTAAAGAAACTATTCAGAAATATTACAGAGAACGTACTCGCCCTCGTCGCACAGGCAAGGAATTATGAAGCTTTCAAAAAGCACTTCACTTTCAGAGTTAGCAGGATTCATAACAAACCACTTGCAACAAAAAGGTATCCAAACCACTCTTGTTGGAGGTGCTGTTGTTACAATTTATTCTGATAATGAATATCAATCTCGTGATCTAGATTTTATTAGCCCTAACGATAATAAAGAAATTACTGAAGCGATGGCTGAAATTGGTTTCGTAAGAAAAGGCAAAGACTTCTATCACGTCGACACAGATTTTACCGTAGAATTTCCAACAGGACCGATAGCTATCGGC